>JAJPKG010000438.1 GCA_021323815.1 Pseudomonadota bacterium | reverse complement strand
CGCTGGTGATATCGTTGCCCGGCACGAAAGGCATCTTCGCCGGCGTGAGCATGGTGTCGCCAACAGAAGGCTGGGCCATTGGCGCGATCAGTCAAACGCCGTCAGGCGAGGTGCCGCAGAATGACGCGACGCTCTATCATTATAAAAATGGTGTCTGGTCGCCGGTTCTCATCCCGGTTGGGGTTCCCAAAACCAGGGGTGTGTTTTATGGCTCAATCTCGATGGATTCCGCTTCGGATGGCTGGGCTGCCGGCAGCAACAATCGTGGTGGGGTGTTTGTGCTGCATTACACCGGTGGCAGATGGAGTCAGGTGCCGGCACCATCGCAGAGCGACGTAGGGCGCATTCAGGCGCTGTCGCCAACCTCGGTGTGGCTCAGCACGCGGTTCGGCGGCTCGCAACCCCCGGCGCTTTATCATTTTGACGGCGAAACCTGGAATGAGCAGAATCTATCATCCTTAGGCGGCCTGCAAATCATCTCTGTGACTGATTTTCAGATGGTGAGCGCGAGCGAAGGATGGGCCGTCGCCAGCGTGAGCACTGCCACTGCTTCAGATGGTGGCATCGCATTCCTGCATTATCGAAACGGGGTATGGTCGCTGGCTTATTCCGTCTTGGGAAATATCACTGCCGAACCCGACCATCTGGCGTTTTCATCGCCGGATGATGGTTGGGCAAACGCGAGCGAGATTGTGCCGGTCAACGGCAACACCTATCGTGTGCCGCTCAAGCAATTGGTCTATCATTATACGAACGGCCAGTGGCATGCGGCATCTTTGCCCCTGGCGCAGAGCGACGATGTGATGCTTGACGCCCTCGCCATGCCCTCAGCCTCGGAAGGCTGGATGGCCGGCATCGATCACAGCTCGCTCAGTGGCGACACGACGACGAATTTCAGTCAGAACATCGTGTTGCTGCATTATGTGCATGGTTCCTGGCAGCGCACATCATCACCCCAAAGCGGCGCGACCAATGACGCCATCCTCAGCTTCAGCTTTCCATCGCCGGAGGACGGCTGGGCAGTCGGCTATGAATCGAACATCCCTGCCGGAGATACCGTCACGGACACTGATATCCTGGCTCGCGCCCAGCCGCTGCTACTGCATTATCACGACGGCGCGTGGACGATCTATCAGCAGGCTGGATAACGTAGCTCTCGCCTTACGCGGCTCACTGGGGACATGTTGTCCCCGGTTCGGAAAAGAGGCCGGGTGGGCTATGAGCAGCGTTCATTTGCAAACGGCAGGAACTGCCGACCTTCAATGCAGCGCGCCATGCATCACCTGTCCGCCGACGATGACGGCGACGGGCTGCATGCGAGGTAGCTCGCGCGTGGGCAATTGCAGTGGATCGGCGGGCAGGATAAGGCAATCACCGAGCATGCCGGGGGCGAGGCGACCGAGGCGCGCTTCGTCGCCCGCCGCCCAGGCCGCGCCAACGGTGTATCCCCACAGTGCCTGCGCCGGGCTGAGTGCCTGTTCGGGATGCCAGCCGGGGCGATCCGGCGTGGCATCGTCGGTGCGGGTGATGGCAGCGTGCATGATGCGCCACGGATCGCACGTCTCGATGGGCACGTCGGAACCGAGCGCCAGCCGCACACCCTGATTCGCCAGCGTGGCATAGGCATAGCTCCTGGCGGCGCGCTTGCCCCACAGGCGGTCCGCCACGTCGCGGTCCGAGACAGCGTGAAAGGGTTGCACCGACCCCACGACGCCCAACCGCGCCATGCGGGCGATGTCCGACGGCGTGGCGAGTTGAATGTGTTCCAGGCGGAAGCGCCGCCGGGGCGCGCCGGAAGCCAGAGCGCGCTCGATGCCGTTCAATGCCACCTTTACTGCGCGGTCCCCGATGGCATGAATGGCGACGCCCAGGCCCCCCCGCGCCGCGCTCTTGACCCGCGCTTCCATCACATCCGCCGGGGTGGTGAGGATGCCGGTGTTCCCCGGCTCGCCCTCGAAGGGATGCAACATGGCGGCGGTGCGCGTGCCCAGCGCGCCATCCGCGAAGATCTTAATCCCCGCCAGACGCAGCCAGTCGTCGCCGAAGCCGCTTTCCAGGCCGACGGCGTGGGCGGCGTCAAGCTGGTTGACGCGCAGGAAATACTCCACGCGCAAGGGCAATCTGCCTCGCGCGTGCAGGCGTTGCATCATTTGCAGCGAGCGCCCGCTTTCCATCGTGTGCGCGCCCGTCAGCCCTCGCGCCGCCATCTCGCGCAAGGTGCGTTCCAGCGAGGCCAGCTCGGCTTCTTCGATGTCGCTCTCGCTTTCCCACGCATCATCGATCAGATCCGTCGCGCCCATCTCATAAAGGATGCCTGTCAGCTCGCCCTGCTCGTCGCGCCCAATGACGCCGCCGGGGGGATCAGGCGTCTGGGCACTGATGCCGGCGCGTGCGAGCGCGGCGGAGTTTACCCACATCACGTGCTGGCTGTGTGCCCACAGCGCAACAGGATGCTCCGGCACGGCGGCATCCAGCATGGCGCGGGTGGGAAACGCTCGCCCCGGCCAGAATTGTTGATTCCAGTGCCGCCCACGAATCCACGTGCCTTTCGGCAACGTGGCGGCGCGCTGGGCCACGCGGGCAACAGCCTCGGCGGCATCCGCGCAGCCGGCGAGATCAATCTCCGCTGTGTCGCGCGCCGTCCCCAGCAGATGCGTGTGCGCGTCGATCAAGCCGGGGATGACCACCTGGCCGCGCAGATCCACCCTCTCGACCTGGGCAAAGACGCCGATCGCGGCGCGCACGTCGCGCTCCGTTCCCACCGCCAGGATGCGCCCGGTGGCGCGGTCGATGGCCAGTGCCTCGGCCTCAGGCGCGGCGTCATCCAGCGTGTGAATGACGCCGTTCGTCAGCAACAGCGGCGGGGGATACGGATACGTCATGGTGTGCACCTCAGGCATGATCTCGCTTGCAGTGTATAACAATCGCGCCCATGACTGCGATGGCAGCGTTGCCGGCAGTGACTATGTTGTGGTGGTCTGGTGTTCGTGGCGGTGCCGCAGGGCGCGCGAGATGGTGCCGAGGTGCGAGAGTTCCCACACCAGCGCGCTCATCATCCCCAGCAGGCCGGCGACGATGGCGATGCCGATGATGAGGCCCCATTCGCTGTTGCGCGGCATGCGGTGTGAGGTGAGGCTGAACCAGCCGGTGGCAATGCCGCCGATGATCAAACCCCAGGCAATGAGAGCGCGGAACATGCGACCGATGATGATGCCGATGATATGTGTAACTTTTTGCATTGCGCGTGCCTCCTTATCTGTGAGGTTTCCATTCGCGGTTTTGAAACGCATCATTGGTGCCAGGCAGAGATTGCAGCAGGCATCGTTTTTGCGCTATCTTAGCTTTATAAGCACCAGATACAGACAGAGAGAAGAAGGACCATCATGAGAAAGGCTTCTCGCCGGTTACCATCGGCAGGCATATCCGCAGCACGGGTCCGCCCATCAAGAATTCCTTTCACGGGGGCTGATAACGCCCAATCACAGGGTCGCCAATCACAGGAAAATGACCAGTTATTTGTAGAGAAGGAGCGTATTGGGAAATTAGAGCGGATTCGCCAACTCGTCTTCGGTTCGCTTGATGGTCTTTTGGTTCCATTGGGTGTCATCAGCGGTGTTGCGGGGGGAACCAATAATTCGCATGTGGTGGTCATCGCCGGGCTAGCTGAGGCCTTCGCCGGCGCGCTTTCAATGGGAGCAGGAGAATTTATTTCGGCACGTTCTGAAGCTCAGGTGCAGCAAACAGAGATCGCTAAAGAACTGCAAGAGATGCGCACTAATCCTCGCTATGAATTGCAAGAAATGGCACAACTCCTTGAACATGAAGGCATCAGCGAAGAAGACGCACGACAGATAACAACACTTCTTGCAAAGTATCAGCCGGCGTATCAAAGAACGATGGTTGAGAAGGAACTTGGCTTGCAGATGGATGTGGAAACAGTTCAAATCCCCGAAGCATTAACGATGGGGATTTCCTATATCATAGGTTCCATTTTTCCCTTAATCGCCTATTTCTTCTTCCCTGTTCGCACGGCGTTACCCCTCTCATTGCTGTTGACGCTCATCGCGCTCATCATTGTAGGAATTATCAAAGGGAGACTGGCTCAAATGAATCTCTTCAGAAGTGTTGCTGAGATCGTCCTGGTGGGGATCGTTTCCGCTGGCGGCGGCTATTTTCTTGGCAACATCATTCCGCACATCTTTGGCTATTAGTCATCCTCGCTTTTGCGAGATCACCGCCCCATTGCGCGAACTTTTCGCCTTCCATCTAGGTGTCTCTGATGGAACGGCTTTTTCTGCGGGTGAGGCGGGCTATGGAGACTCAGAGCGATGACGCGTTGCTCAGCGCTTCATGCCGGGGCGACTGCGCCGCGCTCGCGTGCTCGATATGGCATGAAAAAGGCGTGGGGGAAGGAAGCTCGACAGGAAACATTCTCCTACAGGATTCCTAGATGAGTTGACAAGGCATGGCAATTTCCCTAAGCTCATGGATGTCATCTTCACGAAACGGGACGGAATGCCGTGACCAAACAACTCGCCAAACTCGCTCAAGACCTCTGGATTCGCTGGCTGCTGGGGCTGGCGCTCATCGCCTCGCTGGCGCTGCTATTGCTCAACCAGATCAATCTGCAACTCACCCTCGTCATCGTCGTCGCCATCGGCTTCACCTATCTGCTCTTGCTCGGACGCAAGACCGGCGCGGTGATCAAAGCGCAACAGGAACTGACTGCTTCCACCCAGGCGATCTCTCAGCTGACCGTGCAGGCATTGGAACTATCGCAAAACATCCTGACCGAGATGCGCGCCACACGCGAAACCCAGGCGGTGCCTTACGTGGTGCTGTCACTGGAAGTGCATGATCAAATCGTGCACCTGGTGATGGAAAATCTGGGCCAGGTCGTCGCCCGGCAGATCGCGCTGGAATGGCAGCCGCTGCCGGATCAGGCGTTGATCAACGGGCGCGAGTGGGCGCATTTCGTCACCGGCACCACGCCGACGCTGGCCCCGCGCCAGCGGCTCGTCTGCGTCCTGGGCACGTATCCCGCCGTGTATGCTCATCCGGCGCGCCAGTCGCGCTATCAGGTAACGGTGCGCTATCGCGGCGCGAATGACGATGTGCAGTTCCAGGGCACCGACATCCTGGATTTCAATAGCCTGGCGGGCATGGAATCGCTGGCATTGCAGCAGGGGCAGCAGATGATCGCCAAACTGGACCAGATCAACCTCTCACTGGAAGGCACGCTGCGCCTGCTGCAACAGTCGCACAGCCAGATTGTCAATCAGCTGGGCGACATGGCACGCACCTTCGAGACCACCGTCGCCGCCGCCAATTCGACGCAGAAGCACGTGGTGAACTCGCTGGAAGATATCACCAAAGTGGTCGCGGGCACGATGGAAACGGTGAATATGACCCAGGACCAGCTCACGCAGGGGATGGTCGCCATCGCTGCCAACCGGCATGAGACGGAGAAGCAGTCGCCGGAGCAGGCGATGATGCTCTTCAAGCTGCTCGTGAAGCGGTTGGATATGGGCTGGCGCAAGATGCAGGAATGGCCGGCCAACGAGCAATCCAGCCCCAACGTCTATTTGCAGCGCCAGATGGTGCAATGGGCGCGCGATCTCGTTGCCGTCGCGCCAGGTCTGCCCGCCGCCGAGGTGGTGAGCGAGCGCGCCAGCAGCATCGCGCTCAAGCTCATCAGCGCGTTGGATGGCGGCACGCCAAACGCCACCCTCCCCGCCGCCGTCACGGTGACTCCCATCCTGGAAGAACTAACCGAGATTGCGCGCACCTTCCCCGAAGCTGAAGAGAGCTTCTTGCTCTAGCCAGCGGTTGAGGGCGTGTCCATTATCTGGATCATCTGCTGCCGAAAGGCTCCTGGCAAAAGCTGGGATCGCTGCAATTCCAGAGCATGATATAGCTCACATGCGGCAAGACGGCAGCAGGCGCGGCAAATTGGGGCGCAGCGAGACTAGCGGCATGATGAGATGCCCGGAGCCATAGCTCCACGTGCCATCGATCTGGGTGAAAACCGCATTCAGCAGGCGCACGGCGCGTTGGTTCTGCGCCATCACATCAGCAGTGAAGGTGGTGACGCCGCGCCCGCGTGCCAGCTCCGCCAGGTGATGCAACATGCGCTTGCCGACCGTGCGCCCCTGCCAGGTATCCTCAACGACAGCAGCGATATCAGCCTGGCAATCGCTGCGAACAAAGCAGGCGATGCCGATGATGGTATCGTGCGCGAAAGCGGCGACGGCAGACTGCGATGTGCCATCCCCCAGCGCGTAAAACGCGAGGCGCTCCGCGAACTGGGGAGCATGCGGCGCGCCGATGCACAGCCAGTTATAGATGGACTCGCGCGAGAGGCGATAAAACATCGCGCGCAGGGCGGGGGCATCCGTCGCGCGTGCCTCGCGCCAGCGCACCTCGTGAAACACATCCGAGATATCCGTCTGTATGTGCATGCTGGCCCTCCAACGCAGCTTTGCCGCTGCATGACGTTCCGTCGCTGGGTCGCCAATCATTATATGATGACCATAATGCTATGAACACGGTTTTGTCAAGGGGACTGACGGATGACGCCAGGGGATGACGGAGCAGCCGCAGGCAACACAACAAGCGATGCCTGGCAAGCCGGCATGGGACGGACAAGGCATGCCTTGCCCCCTAAAATGCGCTCATCTTCGCAGGGAAAGGGCGCGCGAAAGCGGAAACGCGCGCAGTCCCGCGACGCGCCGGGACGATGGCCCCGGCGCATTCCAAGGGGTGAAGCTGAAATCGCTGAACAGGGCATCTGAAGCGCCATCATGCGCGCCTTGCAGCAGCAGCGCCAGATATTCGGTGTCGGTGAAATCGCCGTTTCGTTGAGTCGCCACCACCCTGCCGTTGATCATCACCGTGTGCGTGTCGCCGAAATCCGTCACCACCAGATGATAGGTCGGGCGCGGCGAGACCATGCCGCTCGCCAACGTCAGGGGATAGCCGTCGCCCGGCGCGTAATACATGATGCTCCACGCGCCGTTTTGGCAGATCAGATACCCATAGCCTTGCGCGTCGCGGGCACGGGTGAGCAAGCCGGCACAGCCACCATGACTGTGGCGCAGGTCGAGCGTGACGCTGGTGCGATAATTGGACGGAAACAAACCATTATGCCAGAAAAAGGTTTCCTCCGTCAGCGACGGCGCTCCGCTGAACCGCTGCATCTCAAAAGCGTGTTTGTGGCAGGTGAACGCGGCGAAGGTGCCGTTGCCATACGCTGCGGGCGACCACCAGGCGCGACCATGCGCATCGCAGCCATAGCCCGGCACGGCGGCAGCATAGCTCTCATCCATCTCGCGTTGCTGTTGCGCCTGCGCCGAAACGAGTGTGCCTTGCAGCGCTTGCGTCGAGACGGCAAGCGGCGCGTACCTGAACTGCGAAAATGCCGCTGCCGGCGTTTGGCGAACCGGCCAGGTGCCGGCGAGATTCAGCGCGATGGCGCTGGTGGCGTGATAGGTTGGGTCGATCACCGTTCCCACCAGCGTGCCGTTGATGGTGAAGCGCATCACCGCACCCAGCACGTCCACTTGCAACGCCAAATCCGGTGAGGGGCGGGGCAAAACGCCATCCGCGAGGGTGCGATCAAAGCTGCCATCCGGTGCCAGGCGTTCCACAAACCAGACGCCGAGCGCGCAGGCCCAAAAGATCTGTTCGCCGCTGTCAGGGCCGGTGTTGTGTGCGCTCAGCCCCACGCACGACGTGCCGTTGTGGTCGATGATGCGCGCGTGTGCCATCACGCGATAGGCCGGCACCATATCGCTCCCTGACGGATCGAAGATCAGCCGCATGGTGGCGAAATAGCGGGATGAGCGCTGCTGCAACAGCAGATCGCGCCCCTGGCACACATAACGGTCGGCGCTGCCGCCAGCGGCCCACAGCGCAGCGGAATGTTTGCATGGGCCGGGAACCAGCGCGCTATAGCTCGCAGTGGCTGGCACGGAATACACAGAGGGTTCGCGTGCCTGGGCACTGGAAGCCGAGCGCAGCGGAAAGGCAGCGAGGGAGATATAGCCAAGTACCACGACCAGTTGAAAGAGGATAATCATGCCGCGCAGACGCTTCCTGTTTTCCCTGGCCGGGGCCGGCATTTCATCCACAGGTGCCGGTGTTGCTTGATCGGCTGGCTCCTCTGCTGGGGGCACCTAAACTCTCCTCTGATGCTTGGTTTCTTATGACAAGATAGCAACAAGCATGTGGAACGTCAAGTGTTCACCAGAATGGGGGAAAGGGAAAATGCAGGAAAAAGAGGGGCTGCGGCAGGGCAAAACAGCGCGCGGCGGTCGCAGCCCATGTCTGGGCGCTATGCTTGCGCACCCTCGCCGGCTTCTTCAGCAGCCGACTTTGCGGCTTCTGCTTCGGCGGCTTTTTTGGGATCCCACCCTGGCGCGCGGGTGAGCATCATCCACATGTTGCGGCCTTCCAGCGCGGGGGGGCGCTCGACAATGGCGGCACCTTTCAACTGCGCCACCATGCTTTCCAGCATTTGCCGGCCCAGTTCGGGGTGAAAGATCTCACGGCCTTTGAACTGAATGCTCACTTTCACCTTGTCGCCTTCCGCCAAGAATTGCAAAATCTTCTTGACGCGAACAGCGATGTCGTGGGCATCCGTATGCGCATGCAGGCGGATCTCTTTGACTTCGGAGACCTTTTGGCGCTTGCGCGCTTCGCTCTCCCGTTTGGCGGTTTCATATTTGAACCGGCCATAATCCATGATCTTGCAGACGGGGGGAACGGCCTGGGGCGAAATCTCCACCAGATCCAGGTTCCGCTCGCGGGCGAGATCCAACGCGCGCAGCGGGGCCATGATGCCGATCTGCTCGCCGTTTTCGTCGATGACGCGCACTTCGCGGGCGCGAATGCGCTCATTGATGCGTGTTTCCCGAGGACGATTATCGTGCCCTCGTGAGTCCCTATTGATAAGCAGTCCTCCTCTGTGTGATTGGGTACAGTGGGTCGTTATATGCCACACGGCATACACGTTTCAGTGTAGCACGTGACGCGCCCGACTGCAAGGGCCAACGGCGCTTGATGACGGGCCGAAAGCCCAGTGTTCCGCCTGGGTTACTCTTTCATGGCCGTTGCGTTTCCAGGCGGCGGCGGCAATACTCCGCGTGAGGGCCGGCAACGCTCTGTTCCAGGCTTGCGCGCCATGCCTGGGTGGCTCGCTCAGGCTGGCCCATCGCCTCATAGATGTCGCCGATGGTGCGCCACGCCATCGCGCATCCCAGCCGGTTCTCACTCTGCTCAAACAGCGCCAGGCTCTTCCGTGCGTGTTCCAGCGCGTCGGCAGGCCGGTTGCGCGCCAGATCGATCTCGCCCTGGTTATTCAGTGCCATCGCCATGCCCGCGTGGTCTTCCATGCGCGCAAAGGCATCCCCGGCTTGCCGCGCCGCCGCCAGCGCGCGTTCATACTCGCCCTGTTGCTTCAAAATCTCGCTGAGATTGATGAGCGTCACGGCCACGCCGCGCTGGTCGCCCTGTTCGCGTTTCAGCGCCAGCGCCTCTTCCAGCAATGGGGCCGCCTCGGCGAGTTGCCCCTGCTCGATCAACAGCGTCCCCAGGTTATTGAGCGCGGCACTGATCTGCCGCCGTTCGCCCTGCTCGCGCAAACCCTGCAAACTCCGGCGCAGATAGTGGATCGCCGCTTCATGATCGCCCGCGAGCTGATACAGCGTCCCCAGCAACGTCTGAATCTGCGCTACCTTGTTCGCCTCCCCATCGCGCTGCGCGTTTGCCAAACAATCTTCCGCGTAACGCAGCGCGCCGAGCAGATCTCCTTGCATGGATGCGAGAATGGCCGCGCCATACAAAACCCGGCTAAGCAGGCGCGGCGTGATAACCGTTCCCTCATGGCAGAGCGCCAGCATACTTTCCAGCCACTCGCGGCCCTCGCTGAGCGTCCGGCGTTTTTCCCAATACCACCACAGGGGCGCGACGAGGTGTAATCCCAGCGCGGCATCGCCAGCGGTTTTGGCCCATTGCATGGCGGCGATCAGGTTGTCATAGTCATCCGTGATGCGCGCCAGCACCTCAGCCTGATTCGTGCCGCTGAATTTTTGTTCGAGTTTGCCGATGAGCGCGGCGTAATATTCGGCGTGGCGGCGTTGCAGCAGCGCCATTTCTTGCCGCTGTTGCAGCAGCTTCACGCCAAAGGAGCGGATCGCGTCCAGCATGACGAAACGCGGCGCGCCATCCGCCGCCCGCTGCGGCACGGGCTGCACAAGCTGATGATCAACCAGGCGCAGCACGGCATCCAGCGGATCGCCGGCTGAATCGCCTTGCGCGGCGCAGACGGTGATGACCGCTTCGGTATCGAAGGTGCCGGCGAAGACGCAGAGCCGGCGAAACATCACCTGTGCGGGGGCATCCAGCAGGCGATAGCTCCACGCAATGGCATCTTCCAGCGATTGCTGCCGCCGGGGAATGCCGTCACTGCGCGGCGCGAGCCATCCCAGGAAATCCGTCGCGTGGCGCTGCGTCAATTGGCGGGCGATGTCGGCCATGCTCAGCACGCGCGCCTGTGCCGCCGCGAGTTCGATGGCCAGGGGAATGCCCTGAAGTGCCGCGCAAACGCGGGCGACATAGGGTGCCAGCGGGCGCGACAAGATAAACTCCGGCTGGGCGGCCTGGGCGCGCGAGACGAACAACTGCACGGCGGCATAGCGCTCAGCGGCATCAGGCGTGAAGGCGCGTGGCATCTCTGGATATGCCAGGCCGGACACGCGCATGACGCGCTCGCCCGCGACGTTCAGCGCAATCCGGCTGGTGATGACCAGATGCAGCCGGTGATGCGCCATCAGCGCCGCCACAAAAGCGCCGATGCCTGCGATCTGCTCGCAATTGTCGAGGATGAGCAGGATATCGCGCCCCTCAAGACGCGCCGCCACGGTATCTGCCAGCGCGACGCCGCGCTCTTCCTGAATCCCCATCGCCCGCGCGATCTCCCCCGTCACCTGCTCGGCGGCAGTGAGTTGCGCGAGATCCACGAAAAAGACGCCGCCGGGCAAGCGCACTGCCAGCCGCTCGCCCAGCGCCACCGCCAGCCGCGTTTTGCCGACGCCCGCCGGCCCCAGCAACGTCAGCACGCGCGCCTGTGATGAGATGGCTTGCTCGGCCAGGGCGAGATCATCCTCGCGCCCGATGAGCGGCGTGACGGGGATGGGCAGGCGCGCCGCGAAAGAGGGTTCGGTTTCGTTCTG
>JAJPKG010000470.1 GCA_021323815.1 Pseudomonadota bacterium | reverse complement strand
CATCTGTTCCAGCTTGCATCTCAGTATTGCACAGCGGCACGCCGAAAACAAGAGGTTGGTTCGCGGAATGACAAAGAGGCGGAGATGGGAGTTTCATCCCAGGCGAGCAAGATTCCTCATCTGATTCGTCCCTCTCTATGTGCTATGATCGAGAGAACTCAGGTGAGCATTCCGCCTGGAATGGCTCGCCGCACGCAGGATAATGAGATATGGGATCGGTCACTGTTGCGCCGCCGCCGGCGCGACCCAGCCAGGCGCGGCGCGCATTCACCTTTTTTGATATCTGGAAGATCGTCGGCATTGTGCTGCTGAGCCTGGTGGGGCTGTGGTTTTTCGCCAGGATCATTGACGTAGTGCTGGTGTTTTTCGCCGCCGTCATCTTCGCGGAAGCCATTCGCCCGCTGGTGCAGTGGGGGCGCGACCATCTGCGCTTGCCGCGCTGGGCGGCGACGGTGCTGGTTTATCTGGTCATCATGGTGGTGCTGGGGCTGCTGATCTACGTGGTGGTGGCACCGGTGGTGGAACAGGCGCAAAACCTGACCACCAGCTTCCCCGTGCGGCTGAACAAGCTGGAATTGCAGCTCAACACCTTGCAGCAGTCGTCGCCGGCCTGGAACGCCATCTTCAACGCTTTGCAGCCGGAAACGCAGCAGTTCGGCACAACGCTGCTTTCCGGTTTGTTGAGTGTGCCATCGACGGCGTTCAGCGTGCTGTTCAACGTCGTTTTCACGTTGTTCCTGGCGTTCTATTGGCTGAATTCCACCGACGGCCTGCGCGGTTTTTTCATCTCGCTGTTTCCGTGCCGCGCTCAGGGATTGCTGGGCGAGATGCTCGGCGAGATGGGATTGCAACTGGGCGGCTATGTGCGCAGCGTGGTGATCAACATGATCGCCATCGGCTTGATCACCAGCGTGGCGCTGTGGATTCTGGGCATTCCCTATCCGCTGGTGCTGGGCGTGTTCGCGGCGCTGACCGAGGCGGTGCCGCTGATTGGGCCATATATCGGCGCGGTGCCTGCCGTGCTGCTGGCATTGAGCATTTCGCCGGTGCGTGCCCTGCTGGTGATTGCTACCTATGTGGTGGTGCAGCAATTCGAGAGCAACACGCTGGTGCCGCTGGTGGTTGGCCGCACGGTGGGGCTGAATCCGCTGGTGACGCTGCTCTGGTGCTGATTGGTGCCGCGCTTTACGGCATTCCCGGCGCGCTGCTGGCGGTGCCGGTGATGGCGATCTGCCAGGTCGTTTTCCTGCGCCTGGTGGTGCCGCTGTTGCGCGGCGAGTTGGAACTGCGCGAGGAGGTGCCCGCCGTCGAGGCGAACGGGCATGAGTGTTCCTAACTACCGAAAAACGCGATCAGCGCCGGTGCCAGCACGGCGGGATCAACGGCGTGGGTTTGGTCGGGCAGCGTGCGACGTTCTGCATTGGGCAAGATGTCCGCGATAGTTCGGGCGGCGTTGTGCATCCAGTGTGGACTGGCACCACCATCCATCACCAGCGTGGGGATGGTGACGCCGGCCCACTGGCGCAGGGGTTCGGCGCTGCCGACCATAAAATCCGCTGCAATGAGGCCATCATAGGGCAGGGTGCGGGCCACAGCTTCCATGCCAGCCCACATCGGCGACTCTTTCATCTGGGCAACGATCCCGGCGGCGACCTCAGCGGGCATATCCGCCATGACGGCAGCGGTCATGAAATATTCAACGGCGTCACCCCGGCGATTTTGGGCGAGCAAATCGGTAAGATGCGCCACATAGTCGGGCGGCGCGGGCGGGCGTGTGTCGTCCACGATGAAAGGCGGCTCATAGAGCGCCAGCTTGGTGATGTGGCTGCCGAGCGCGCTGGCGGCATAAAGCGACAAAATCGCGCCGGAAGACATGCCATAGACGAAGGCTGAACCCCCGGCGGCATCGATCAGCGCGGCGATGTCTTCGACCTCGCGCTTGACGGCATAAGGCTGAGTATCGCCACTGTCGCCGCGTCCCCGGCGGTCAAAACTCAAGACGGTGAAGCGGGGCGAAAGCAACGCCGCCAGCGGCTCGGCGGCCTCGCGCGTACTCAACGCGCCGCCGACCAGAATGAGGGGCGCGCCCTCGCCGGAACGATCATAGGCAATGGTGGTGCCGTCGCGTGATTGGGCTGTTTGCATGGTTGCTCCTGTGATTTAGCGGCATGTTGCTATTATACAACTTGACAACATTGGGGGAGGCTGTTCCCTGTCTTGCTATTCTTCTATGATGTGTGAGAAATGGCAGGCATTCAGCGTATTGATAATCAAAAACGCTGTTTGGTCAACGAAATCGGAGAAGATTATGCGACACGCTCTCATCGCAGGTATGCTGACGTTCGCTCTGTTGCTTACTACCTGCGCGAGTTCAACCCACAAGGCGCTGCCACCCACCAGCACGCGCACACCCACGCCGGATGGATTGCGGCTTTACCCTCACGATCCCCTCGGCACTCAACAACAGGCACCACATCTTTTTTAGCCGCCGTTGCAGAGCCAATGGCCGGCCCAAATGGAAGTCATCACTGATCAAGTCGAGATTCAGCAGCTTTTTCAGGAAGTGAATGCCTTGCCGGTGTGGCTGCCGCAGGCGATAACAGGAACGCCGATACCTTGCGATTTTACCTATTTTTACTTCGGCGATATGATCTTTTTCCAGGGCGACCGGCCTACATTATTTGTAGATCTCTCGCAAGCGGGTTCATGCGAAGCCCCCATTCATCTGATGGGATTCCTGCCTGGTTCCAGGCCAGGCCGTTACAGGAAGCCCGTAAAGCCGCTGAGGCTTTAGCCCATGCGGATGAAAGGGCTTGCGTCGGTTTTAACCAGAGGTTTGACAAACGCTCAAAATAATCGTATCATGGGCGCATGAGTACACCGAAAGAGCCGATGAAAAACATCGGCGTGCGATTT
>JAJPKG010000204.1 GCA_021323815.1 Pseudomonadota bacterium | reverse complement strand
TCTCCATGTAAGGATACGTGTCGGTGCGCGAGTTCTCATCGATCAGCAGCGCGTCGCAGCGCACGTTCGACTTCACGTGATCTGCGCCCTTCTGCACCTTGAGCAAGCCGCGATAGCTGGCGCGTCCTGATCCCTTCGAGATCGACTTCGAGACGATGTTGGACGACGTGTGTGGCGCGACGTGCACCATCTTCGCGCCGGTGTCTTGGTGCTGGCCGTCGGAAGCGAACGCTACCGAGAGCACCTCGCCCTTCGCGCCCGGTTCCATCAGCCACACGGCGGGGTACTTCATTGTGAGCCTCGAGTTGTGGACAATGAAGCCATTCGCCACAAAGTTCCCCGTGCCTTCCACCTCGATATCCCAGGTTGGAACTGGCTCAGATGCCGCTTCAGAGACATCAACGTCCACGATCTCGACGCTCTGGGGAAGCTCAATTTGCGAGCGTCCCACATGACGGTCGCGTACCGTGGTTGACGCGTTGCTTTCAGCTTGCCCCCGTAGCACCGCACTCACATGCGTGAAGAAGCGCGGATCTCCACGAAATACTAACCGATACGAACTATGGGCTGTACACGTCACACCCATAATCTCTACTTCTCGCGGTTCGGCAAAATCGGTGTAGAGTCGTGGAGTTATGCCGAGCGTCACTAACAGCGAAGCGATATCTTCCAGCAATTCGCGGTTAGCTGACTTTAGAGCGAATCGGCCTTTATTGACCGTGCCATCAGCATCAAGATAACCAGCAATGAACGCGATGCGCTGCGACTCAGGGAGTGACCATACCCACTTTGGTACGCGCTTCGTGCGAGCATTTCCAATGAACCCATTCACATAGAAAAGCTCTGCCAGTTCTTTGCTGCTCCAAAAGAGATGATGGCCATCAGCGCGTTCGGTAGGAATGGCAGCAACCAAAGCAGTCATCGTTTGTACGAGCCGCTCACGCGCGCGATCCGTAGTAGGGGTCGAAAAACCTACCTTTGCCCAGCGGATGACACCCTCGTTTTGTCCAGCTTTGACCTCGATGTTGCCATCACCGGTCCAATAGCCAAATAGCCACATGATGTCATCATTCGTGAACTCGACACCGCTTAGGCGCGATCCACGCGCACGGCTCATCTTCAAATCACTGGCATACTGGTTAGCTGAAGTAAACTCAGTCACCAGGTTTGGAGCTTGCAACTGATATGGGCTACCGTAATCAATCGATGTACGCGGAATGATCGCTTCCTTCAATTGATCAGCGCGCACATAGCCGAGTTGATAGCGCCCCAATTTCTTTGGTGCCTCCGCATCGTACTTGTACGAATAGAACGGGTGATTCGCCGTTACCTGAAGCTTGCGCTCACCAAAGGAAACGGTATGCACCGGCTGCAAGCCGGAAAAGCGCTTCGCCTTGACCGTCTGGAAGCACAACTCACCTTTGCTCTCATCATACGAGAGCACTTTATCGCCGATTTCCAATGCTTCGATCGGTTTAACACCTTCGGGCGTGGTAACAGTTGAACCTTCAGCCAAGCAGCCTAAGTTCCCGTCCACCCATTCCATCGTCGCGTCTGCATACGCCTGGGCGCGCTTCGTCACCAGGTTATATACGTTCTTCGACCAGTTCTGAATGGTCGTGTAGCGCACGCGCGCTCTGGGGCGAACGATGATCTCTACGACAGCGCTATGCAACGAATCAGTGGTGTAGGTTGGCGCTGTGCAGCCCTCGACATAATGCACATAGCTTCCTTCATCCGCGATGATCAGCGTACGCTCGAACTGGCCCATGTTCTGCGCGTTGATGCGGAAATACGCTTGAAGGGGCAGATCGATCTTCACGCCTTTGGGCACATAGATGAAGCTGCCGCCACTGAACACCGCAGAGTTCAGCGCCGCGAACTTGTTGTCGTTCGGTGGGATCACGGTCGCGAAGTAGGGGCGGAAGATATCTTCATACTCGCGGAAAGCGGTGTCGGGATCAACGAAGATGACCCCCTGCTTTTCCAGATCTTCGCGGACCTTGTGGTAAATGACCTCAGAGTTGTGGACGATCAATCCCTCTGCAACGAAGTTATGGGGCCCCTCAACCTCGATGTCATACACCATCTCAGTGCCAGCGGGTGTGATAGAGTCAATCTTCACATACCCGTGGAACTCGGTCACGTGCTTTGCGAAGTTCGTTCCTTTGGCGCTGGAATAATCATGATGATACTTCCGATTATCCATACGCTCTAGACGGCGAGGGTGACGACTCATGATGCGCTGGTAATCGCCTGAAACAGTCATGCGATAGCCAACCATGGTGCGCTCTTTGTCAATAGGATGCTTGCCCTCGAAGCGATGAATCTCTGACGAAGGTAACCCACACAGCGAAAGCAACTGGGCTACATCCTGCAACAAGTCGCGATTGACACTCGTTAAGGAGATGTCATGATTCTTTGGGTGGTCGCGCACGTACCCATCGGAATCCACAAAGCCACCAAGGAACGCTAGCTTTTGTGAAAGAGGCAACCCATACACCCACTGAGGGACGCGCTTTTCACGTGCGCCACCTGCAAAACCGTTGGCTTCTAAGAAACGTGCCAGGATGGTTGAACCAAGCCGCAGGCGATAACCGTCAGCTTGTCGTGTCGGAGTGATGCCAAATAGCAACTCACTTACACGAATGACTTCCGCTTGCAACTCAATATCTGTGTCAGGGATGGCAATCTCAACGCCTGCCTTGTCCTTATCACCGAAATGGCGGATGTAGCCATCACCTATATAAAGGCCCAGCCACCACATCAAATCATCGCTTGTATATTCTGGCAGCGTTATCGCCTTGTAGCGGCTTGTGATGTCAAGGGCATATTCAACGCCTTCAACTTGGTTGTGTCCGATGACTTCCGTCTTAATAACTGGCTGCGCAAGAAGGTAGTCGGTGCCGGTTTCCGGAAGATCTTTGACAACAGCTACGAGATCGCCGACAGCGAGATCGCTGAGATACTTCCACTCGCGGGTATAGCGCCCGCGCATACGACCTTCATCTTTGTTATAGGTGAGCGTCAAGAAGGGATGGTTAGCCGTTGCGCGAATCTTTCGATTGCCAACGCGCACCTCAAATACCTCACGCTCGCCTTTCTCAGCGGTCGCACGCACCTTCGCGGGGATAATACACTTTGCTTCCTCATCAAATGAGAAAACTGTATCCCCTGCTTGAATTTCGCGGATGGGAACCAGGCCACGTGCTGTGTAGACACGTGTATCACCGCTAAGACATTCATACTGGCTGCCTACTCCAGCCAGATACTTCCGCTCGGCTTCGGGGATGCCCAGTTTCTCGAAGGTGTCACGGATATCTTCTGGGACTTCCTCCCATGTTTTACCGGCTTCTGTTGTCGGCTTCACATAGTAATAGATGTCCTGGAAATCGATGTTGCTCAAGTCGCCACCCCAGTTGGGCATGGGGCGCTTGAGGAAGAGATCCAGCGCGCGATGGCGGAAGTCGCGCAACCATTGCGGCTCGCCCTTCAGCTGTGAGATCTGCTCCACGATCTCGTGATCAAGCCCCTTGCGCGACTTGAAGACGTAGTTTTCAGGCTGCGAAAAGCCCCACTTATATTCATCAGTGATGATGGGATCTGCACTCACCGTTGGCTCCTTTGATGGTGCGTCGCCCTGAGGGCAACGCCGCTGGAATCGGTTTGCTGGTTTAATTCCGAGTCACTCTATCAGAATTATGCCACGAAACACATAGGGGGATCAAGGGATGCAGGGCATGCAAAAACAGCCGGAATCGCGGCTTTCCACGATTCCGGCTGAACCGGCCTGAAGTGGGCGAGGCATGCCGTTGCCCTTATGGCACGGTGGGGGGCGATGATGCAGTTTGCAAAGTGACGCCAGAGACAGCCCGGAGGGGTTTCTTTTTCGAGCCGGGAGATTGAACTCCCGGCGGGCACGATGAATCGCGCTCTATTACGAGGGGCTGGGGATGGGGCTGCGTCCCTACGACGCACCGCCCGCCATCGCCGGCAGCAGCGTCACGGTGGTGTCCGGCCCCAGCGGTGTCGCCAACCCTTGCAGGTAGCGCACGTCCTGGTCATCCACAAAGATATTGACGAAGGTGCTCAGCGTGCCTTCCGGCGTGAGAATCTGTGCCTTCACGGCAGGGTAGCGGGCGAAAAAATCGTCCAGCACCGCGCCCAGCGTCGCGCCCTCGGCAGTGACCGATTTCGCGCCACCCACCGAGGGGCGCAGCACCGGCGGAATGCGTATCGTGCTCACGATGGTTGTCTCCTCAAGATGAAATGAGGACGAGATGCGAAAAGCGCGAAGGTTGGGAAGGACGTGAAGATGTTGAGACGGTGAAGAGTAACGTGCATGGCTCACTCCTCAAATGGACGCCGAAATATCTTCGCGTTTCTTCGCTTTGTTCGTGTCCTTCGTGTCTCGTCCTGGTTCTTGCTTTGTGCTCTCGTGTCAAACTGCGCAGATTTCTTCGTAGGTCGGCAGGTCTTCCGGGTGAGCGTTGATGCCACACGCCGGGCAGTTGGGATTGCGGAACAGGCGCAGTTCGTTGAACTCCTCGGTCAGCGCGTCATAGGTCAACAGCCGTCCGATGAGTGGCTCGCCGATGCCCAGCAACAGCTTGATCACCTCGGTCGCCTGCAACATGCCGATGGTGCCGGGCAGCACGCCCAGCACACCGGCTTCCGCGCAGTTGGGCGCGAGCGCGGGCGGGGGCGGTTCGGGGAAGAGGCAGCGATAGCATGGCCCATCGAAGGGCTTGAAGACCGTCACCTGGCCCTCGAAGCGGAAGACGCTGCCATGCACCACCGGCTTGTTGGCGATGATCGACGCATCGTTCAGCAGATAGCGCGTCGGGAAGTTATCCGTGCCGTCCAGGATGACATCATACTCGCGGATCAGGTCCAGCACGTTCTCTTTGGTCAGCCGGTCGTTGATGGCGTTGACCGTGATATCAGGATTCAGCCCCAGGATCGTTTCCCTGGCGGATTCCACCTTCGGTTTGCCCAGGCGGCTGGTGTTGTGCAGGATCTGGCGTTGTAGGTTTGACTCATCCACCACGTCGGAGTCGATGAGGCCGAGCGTTCCCACACCCGCCGCCGCCAGGTAATATGCCGCCGGGGAGCCGAGGCCGCCCGCGCCGATGAGCAGCACGCGGGATTGCAGCAGCTTCGCCTGGCCCTCTTCGCCGACTTCCGGCACCAGCAGGTGGCGGCTGTAACGGCGGCGCTGGCTATCCGTCAGGCTCAGCGGCGTCACCGTCGGCAGGCCGGATGCCGTCCACGAACCGTAGCCCCCCGCCAGCGAGACGATGTTGTCATAGCCCATCGCCCGCAGCGTCTGCCCCGCCAGCAGCGAGCGCACCCCGCCGGCACAATAGAGCAGGAGTGGTGTCGATTTGTCGGGGATTTTCTCCTCGATCTGCAACTCCAGATAGCCGCGCGGCACGTGAATTGCGCCGGGGATATGCCCGTTGTTCCACTCGATCTGCTCGCGCACATCCACCACCACCAGGCCGTCATCCTCGCGGATATGGCGTTCGGCCTCAACGGGCCGCCATTCCGGGATGCTGCGGCGGGCGCGTTCCAGCAACTCGCGCGATGCCTCGCCCATGACCGTCTCCTCCACAGGGTTTTCCAGTTACAATACTTCACTGAATGAAGTTCGTAACAATACGTTACTACATAAGTATAGCAAAAAATTGCCCCGCCGCGCTACGGATTTTCCCGACTTTTGGCGGGAAAAGAGGGGGTTTCCAGCTATCGCACAAGGAAAGCGCGTGCGCGGTATAATGATGACAAGTGCGATGCTGCGCCAGCGACACGGCAGCGACGCCGGAAATGCGAGGTTCCGCTGCGCCATCGCGGGTATCCTCCTGACACATCGGTTTGGGGGCCATACGCCCATTGAAGGAAGAGGTTGAGACAATGACGACTGCTGGACAGTCTAAAGGCGGACTGGATGGCGTGGTAGTCGGGCAAACCGCCATCAGCGAAGTGGATGGCGAGCACGGCAAACTGACATATCACGGCTATCTCATCGGCGAGCTGGCTGAAACCGCGCAATATGAAGAGGTCGTCCATCTGCTGTGGTTTGGCCACCTGCCGACGCAAAGCGAACTCGACAATTTGAAGGCGCGCTTGCAGGCGAAGCGCTCCCTGCCCGAAGCGGTGCTGAATGTCATCCGCGCGCTGCCCACCGACGCGCAGCCGATGGACGTGTTGCGTACCGCCGTTTCAGCCTATGGCGTGGCGACCAACATCCAGGGCAAGCCGACTATCGATCAGGCCATCGCCATCACGGCCATTTTCCCGACCATCCTGGCGGCATTTCAGCGCCTGCGCAATGGGAAAGAGCCGGTCGCGCCGCGCGACGACCTGGGCCACGCGGCGAATTACCTGTATATGCTCACAGGCGAGACGCCAGCGGAAAATCACGTGCGCAGCCTCAACTCATATTTGATCTTGCTGGCCGACCACGACATGAACGCCTCGACCTTCGTGGCGCGCTCCATCGCTTCCACCGAGTCGGATCTCTGCTCAAGCATCACCGGGGCCATCGGCGCGTTGAAAGGCCCGCTGCACGGCGGCGCGCCCTCGCTGGTGCTGGATATGCTCAACGCCATCGGCACCGTTGACAACGTGCGCCCGTGGATCGAGAACGCGCTGAACAACAAGCAAAAGATCATGGGCATGGGCCACCGCGTTTACAAGACGTATGATCCGCGCGCGGAGATCCTGCGCGAGATGGCGCGCCGCGCCTCCACACCGGAATTCTTCGCGCTGGCGCAAAAGACTGAGGAAGTGGCGCTGGATGAGCTGCACAAGCGCAAGCCCGACGAGCGCATCTGGACCAACGTGGAATTTTATTCCGCCGCCGTGCTGCACTCCGTCGGCCTGCCGGGCGATCTCTTCACCCCCACCTTCGGCGTGGCGCGCGTCGCCGGCTGGACGGCGCATGTGCTGGAACAGGTCGCCAACAACCGCCTCATCCGCCCCGCCGTGCAATACGTTGGCCCGCGCGGGCTGAAGTGGACGCCGATCGACCAGCGCACCGGGCAATAGCGTCCATTGCTGCTCTGGGCATTCGAGCATCTCATGATACCGCCCCTCAATCTCAGTTCGGATTGAGGGGCGGTGTTTGTGGCGGAGGAGGTGGGATTCGAACCCACGGTGCTCATCACACACGCGATTTCCAGTCGCGCCCACTAGGCCTCTATGGGACTCCTCCACGTGTGACGAAAGGGCCGCCACTTCACAGCGCGACCCCGGCGGAGAGAGCGGGATTCGAACCCGCGATACCTTTTGGGTATACCGCTTTTCGAGAGCGGCTCCTTAAACCACTCGGACATCTCTCCGCCACCAGTATAGCACACCGTGTGGTCTACTGCAAGAGAAGATCAGGGGAACCAAAAACAGGGAGGCAATGGCACATTTTCGATGCCGAATCAACATACTGCCCACACAGAAATAACCGTGCAGGTGCATCCACGCAGCGGCAAAAATCGCCTCGTTTTTGTGGCCGATGTGCTGCATGCGTGGGTAATGGCCCCGCCGGTGGAAGGCGCGGCGAACGACGCGGTGATGGCGCTGCTGGCCCAGGCTGCCGGGGTGCCGAAGCGCAACGTCACGCTGGCGCATGGTGCCACTTCGCCACAAACGCTTCGCCATCGACGGCGTCACGCAGGAAGAACTGCGGGCAAAGATCGGCGGAGAGCGAGATAGCGGTTAAACCCACGCCTACGCGCGATGCGACACGCGAACCGAGATTTGGCAAGAACAGACGATATTCTTGCAAGATGGGCGTACACCCACATGCGCAGCGCCCTCAACGCCGCTAAGGTCGGTTGCGCAGTTTTGTGCCACGATACCCTGCAATCATGCGCGCGATGTGGTATGCTGATACCAAACTACGTGGATGAAATGAAATCAAATCATGAGCACCATGCCGGAGCGCGAGGCCAATACCCCTAACGCGCCCGCCGCGCCAAAGCGGCGCACCAAGCGGCAGCAAGCGACGCCGCCGGATATCGCCCAGGAATTGGTCGAGACGTTCAGCCAGAGCTATCCTTTTCCGCTGGATGACTTTCAGCGCGAGGCCATCTTGCAACTGGCGCGTGGCGAATCCGTTTTAGTTGCAGCACCCACCGGAACCGGCAAAACAATTGTGGCGGAAGCTGCCATCTGGATGGCGCTGCGCGAGGGGCGACGCGTCTTTTACACGGCACCGCTGAAGGCGCTCAGCAACCAGAAATTCCGCGATTTCCGCGAGCGTTTTGGGGCGGATCAAGTTGGGCTGATGACCGGCGACATCGTGGAAAACGCCAGCGCGCCCATCGTCGTCATGACCACCGAGATCTATCGCAACGTGCTGCTGGAACTGGAACGCGACGACGAATCAGTGGCGCTGACCGAACTGGCGCATTCCGTCGCGGAAACGGCCAGCCGCAGCGGCAAGAAGCAGATGGACCCGCAGCTCGAGCGCGTCGGCTGGGTGATCTTCGATGAACTGCACTTCATGGCCGATCCGCAGCGCGGACCGGTGTGGGAAGAATGCATCATCCACTCGCCGCCGCACGTGCGTTTCGTCGGCCTTTCCGCCACCGTCTCGAACGCCGATGAGATCGTTGATTGGATGTCGCAGATTCACGCGCCGACAAAGCTGATCTTTCATCCTGAGCGTGCCATTCCGCTGGAAGATTTCTATTTCTTTGACGGCAAGCTCCATCTGGTGCGCAACGCGCAGGGCGAGCGGGTGGCGCGCTTCCCGCACGTGGGCGGCGAGGCCAAGCGGCGCGGCTATTATGAGCGCCGTCGCAGCCGCTATGATGATGAGGAGGATGAGGACGGCATCCCCTTCCACGAAACGCCGGAACCGCCGGACGTGCTGCAACACCTGCGCGACGCCGGCATGTTGCCGTGCCTCTATTTCTTGCCGGGGCGCAAGGCGGTGGAAGAGGCCGCCCGCAGCGCCGCGCTGGTGAACCTGACCTCGCAAACCGAGCAGCGCGCCATCGCCGAAGAGGTTTATTTCGCCATCGAGTCGCTTTCTGAGGAAGATCGCGCGCTGCAACAGGTGGTGGAGCTTGCCGAGTTGCTGCCGCGCGGCCTGGCATATCATCACGCGGGACTGCTTCCCAGCCTGAAGGTGCTGGTGGAAACGCTGTTTGCGCGTGGCGCATTGCGCGCCGTCTTCGCCACCGACACGCTGGCGCTGGGGGTGAACATGCCCGCCCGCGCAGTGGTGCTGGGCAGTCTGAGCAAATTCGACGGCGTGGGCATGCGCCTGATGACGCCGAATGAATATAACCAGCTCACCGGGCGCGCGGGGCGACGTGGCAAAGACGCGCACGGTGCCGCCGTCATCCTCTATTCTCCCTGGGAACCGTTCGAGGAATGCTTCAAGGCGCTCACCCGCCCGCTGAATCCGGTGGAAAGCGCGTTTTCGATGCGCTATAACTCGGTGCTGAACCTGTGGCGACCGTATGAATTCGAGCGGTTGCGGCGCATCGGCGCGGCCAGCTTCCTGGAATATCAGCGCCGGGCGCGCAAGCTGAAAAGTTTGGAGCGCAAGCGGAAATATGATGAAGAGAAGCGCGCCAAAAAGCGCAAGAAAGGGCTAGCAGCACCGGAGCCGAGCCATGAGCCTCTCGTTGCCTCAGCCGCGGTCGAAGAACAAGCTGTCATGTCGGATTTCGTGGAACTGAGCGGCGGCGTGGAACACGAGTTGCTGGCGACGACGACGGTGTTGCGCATCTTCGGCTACATCGGCGAGCAAGACGACGCGCTGACCCTGCGCGGGCGGTTGCTGCGCGCCATCTTCCACCCTGCTGGCTTGATCCTCAGCGAACTGATGCTTTCCGGCGCGCTGGATAACCTCACCAGCATCGAACTGGGCGAGGTGGTGAGCTGGTTCGTCTATGACAGCGACAAACCGCTGTGGTCCAAAGACGTGCTGTCGGATCGCCTGCGCCTGGCACGGAGATCCGCCCGCGCGATGGTGGAGCGCGTGCGCCGCACAGAGATTCGCCAGCAGTTGCCGCCCAGCCCCGGCATCAACGATCATTTCATGGGCGTGGCGCTGGGATGGGCGCAGGGCTTTTCGCTGGCCGCGCTGCGCGCTCGCATTAGCCTGGCCGAGGGCGATCTGCTGATGGTTCTCAACCAGACCATCGATCTGCTGCGCCAACTGGAATCCGCCATCCACCAGATCCTCGATGACACGTCGCTGTGGACGGCGGAAGCCTCCGGCCTGACCTGGCTGGATCGCCGCGATCTGCGCCAGCGCCTCGATAAGCTGCGCGCCGGGCTGGGCCTGGCCTCGCGCGCCCTGCTCCGCAGCACCGTTGCCCAGAGCCGCTCGCTGCCCTTCAAGATGGCGGGGCTGCCCGCGCCGGTGGAAGAGGAAAATAATGGGGAGATGGAGACGATGGCTGGAGAAGATAGAATGAGCGAAAGATAATATTATCGCTTGCTCGATAAATTGGAGAGGGCTATCACCCTGCTCCTGTAGCCTATTCGCTTGGATTTTTGGTGTTATTTCTCCCTTGGAGTACAATGCCTCTTATAGGGGGATTTGGTGCTGGAGGCATATCAATGGCTATCACGATTCACGTCCCTTGGGATAAATATCGCTCAGTATTGATAGATTGCGATGATACATTGTTGGCGACGATTAAGATCCGCTGGAAATCTCTTACCGAAGCTGCACATCAGTATGGTGTTCAACTTGATCCAACTCTCATTCAGGCTCATTGGGGAAAGCCATTCAATGAGCTTATCGCAGTGCTTCTTCCCCAAGTTGATTTTGCATCTTTTTTATCGTCCTATCAGCAAGTCATGAAAAGACATCATCCACAGTTGCTTCCAGGAGCATCCAGGCTCATCGCATTTTTACGAGAGCAAGGAATATTGATCGAGATCATTACTTCAAGCCATAGAGATCTTATCGCACAAGACTTGGCGAATGTCCGTTTACTCGAATGTTTTGATGGTATTTGGGGATATGAAGAGACTTATCCTTATTTCAAGCCTAACCCTGAAGTACTTTATCCATTGCTTAGGCGATTGCACGGTTATGGTATAACGGCGCAGAATATGCTCTATATCGGGGACAGTGTAAGAGACTATAGCATCGCACGAAAAAACAAGATTGACTTTATTGCTGTCACAACAGGACTAGAAGATAGACAGTCCTTTATGCAAAGAGGGCTTCCAGAACAAAGGATTGCAGAGACTTTGAGCGATATCCTTCTGGAGGTCCCTTGACAGCCGTCAAATTCTGATTATACTGATCGTAAGTCGCTTTCCCTTCTCTCCTCTCTAAGCACGAAAATTACGTGCGTGATCCTTTGGATGAATGGGAAAGCATGCTAAGATTAGCAGGAGGAAGCCGTTATCGGCTGATGATAGATATGACACAAATTCAAGAACGCACGAATTCGGTGCCACAAGTCGCTCCCTCTGAAGATGTTCCATCACAAATTGCTCAAACTCAACTAAAAACGCGATACGGAGAGTTTCAGCTACTTGGCTTCAGATTTGGCCCCCGACATAACAATCAGGAGATTATGGCTCTTGTAAAGGGTGATTGCTGGTCAGCACAGTGGCGTGAGAGTCTGCCCTACGTAAGAGTTCATTCCAAATGTACTACGAGTGAAGTTTTTGGCTCACTTCAATGCGATTGTGCCGATCAAATGGCCCTCGCAGAGCAAATTATTGAAGAGCACCAGGGCATTATCATTTATCTCGATCAAGAGGCACGCGGTAATGGTTTGTTTGCTAAAGTAGAGATTTATAAATATATGGAACAGCATAAAGTTTCCGCTCACAAAGCTTGGGAAGAATTAAATGCTCCCGATAAAAGGGATTATTCAACAGCCGCTGCTATCTTGCATCTTCTAGATATTCGTGCATTCCGCCTTCTCACCAATAATCCAGAAAAATATCTTGCACTTTCAGCCCTGGGATTTGAAACGATTCAACGCGAACCTCTTGAGGTACCTGCAACTCCCTATGATCGTGAGTATCTGCTTGATAAACAACGGCATGGCCATTTATTGCACGTCTTTTAGACCCCAATAATATACAACAATAGTACTAGGGCGTGTTTGCAAAGAGGTGGTAGAATAAGAGCATGAAACGACACGAACTCACTGATGAGCAATGGGCGAAGCTGGTCCCCTTCCTGCCGCCTCAACGCCCGGCAACAGGGCGACCGGCACACGACCACCGTACCATCATCAATGGCATCCTGTGGGTGCTGAAAACCGGCGCACCCTGGCGCGATCTGCCCGAACGCTTTGGGTCATGGCGCACGGTGGCCAGCCGCTTTTACCGCTGGCGGCGAGCCGGGATATGGGACCGCAT
>JAJPKG010000032.1 GCA_021323815.1 Pseudomonadota bacterium | reverse complement strand
GAGGCCAGCGCGGCGTCGTCCATGCTCTGGCGTGGCTGGCGCGGGTTGGGATCGATGGCCTCTACCGGCACGGTGAGGGTGTGGCTGGGCGCGACGACATCGGCCAGGGATGTGTCGGGCGCGGGGGGGGTTGCGGGCGCGGCGGCGCTGCCACCGAAGAGCGCGCCCAGACCTTTGCCAAGACGAGAATTATCAGCCACGACTGATCACCTCTTCTGCCAATGCTCGGTACGCTAGCGCGCCCGGCGAGTTGGGGTCATATTCTAGAATCGTTTTGCCGTGACTGGGCGCTTCGGAAAGCCGCACGTTGCGTCCCGCCACCGTCTGAAAAACTTCTTTGGGGAAGTGGGTGCGAATCTCGCGCACCACCTCGGTTGCCAGGCGCGTGCGTGGATCGAACATCGTCAAGATCACCCCGCCGATTTCCAGGCTGGGATTGAAGCGCTGGCGCACCAGCTTGACGGTGTTGAGCAACTGGCTCAGCCCTTCCAGCGGCAGATATTCGCACTGCATGGGGATGAGCACGCCGTCGGCGGCGGTGAGCGCGTTCAGCGTCAGCAAGCCCAGGGAGGGCGGGCAGTCGATGAGGATGTAATCGAAATTGCGGCGCACCGGCTCGATGGCGCGGCGCAGGCGATATTCACGCTCCGGCATGTCCACCAGCTCGATCTCCGCGCCGGCGAGATCCACCGCGCTGGGTACCACTGTCAGGTTGGGGCGGGTGTTGGTGATGGCTACATCGTTGAGCGTGATGTGCTGCACCAGCACCTCATAGATCGACCGCTGCACCGGCTGCTCAACGCCCAGGCCGGTGGAAGAGTTTGCCTGCGGATCGAGATCGATCAGCATCACGCGGCGGCCAGCGGCGGCGAGATAGGCCGACAAATTGATGGAAGTGGTCGTTTTGCCGACGCCGCCTTTTTGATTGGTGATGGCATAGACCTTAGACATGATTCCGTTTCCTCGACGGCTGGCGCGCGATGAGCCGTCCCGTGGGTCTCATCTCACTTGCGCCGCGCGCTTTTCTTCGACTCATTGTGTATCCTACTCGCAAAACCCCGTCAATGTGAAACACTCGCCCGGCGATAGGACTTTCTTCCTGTGCAAAGTGGTTACGTTCTCCATCAGCAGAAATCACCAATCATGCATGTGAAACCGTGGAGCACGATGCGACTTCGACCGCGAGATCGGGTGCGAAGGGGAAATGGGCATCTTCATTGCTGCCAACCAGGCGTGAGGCGCGGACGAAGGCAACCTCAGGTGCCTGCACGGGGTTATGGAGCGCCCCCCTTCCTGCTTGTGTTATACTATCTCTTGGCTGGATTGTAGCATATGTGAGCCGGCGAAAGCGCTAGGCGCGCAGTGGGGTAGCGATGCATGTCGCTTTCTCGCCTATCTGGCATCTTTTGTGCTTGTTGAGCTTTAACGAACAGGTCAGCGATTGACCGCCACACTTCACTGACAGAAGTTACCCCATTGTCGCCTTTCGCTTCTGTTAGGGGATCTGCACGCGCAAGAGGAAGGAACCTTTGAGCCGTTGATCTCCAGTTATCAAAGGAGTCTCGCATGCAACCTTCCCTGGTGCGGCAAGTCGCCGTCATCGGCAACTATTTACCCCGTCAATGCGGCATCGCCACTTTCACCACCCACCTGTGCGAAGCACTGGCTGGGGAATATCCCGACCTCAACGTGTTTGCCGTTCCGGTCAACGACCAGGAAACCGGCTATCCGTACCCCGAACGGGTGCGCTTTGAATTGATCGAGCAAGACCGCGCGTCCTATCACCGGGCGGCGGAATTCTTGAACATCAACAATGCGGATCTTATCTGCTTGCAACACGAATTCGGCATCTATGGCGGCGAGGCGGGCAGCTATATTCTGGATCTGCTGCAAGAGGCGCGCATGCCCATTGTGACGACGCTGCACACCGTCTTGCGCGAGCCCAAACCAGACCAGCGCAGCGTGATGAACGCCCTGGCGGATCTCTCAGATCGCCTGGTGGTGATGACCGAGCGCGGACGCGATTTCTTGCAAGATGTCTATGGCGTGCCGGAGCGCAAGATTCAGGTGATCCCGCATGGCGTGCCGGATATGGCCTTCATCGATCCCAATTTCTATAAAGATCAATTCGATGCCGAGGGGCGCACGGTGTTGCTGACCTTTGGCTTGCTGTCGGCGAACAAGGGCATCGAATATGTCATCAACGCGCTGCCCAAGATCCGCGAAAAGCACCCCAATGTGCTGTATATGGTGCTGGGAACGACGCACCCCAACGTCAAACGCACCGAGGGCGAGGCGTATCGCAACAGCCTGAAGGCGCTGGCGGAAAAGCTGGGCGTGGCTGACTGCGTGCGTTTCTATGATGAATTCGTCACGCAAGAGACGCTGCTGGAATTCATCGCGGCGGCGGATATTTATCTGACGCCCTATCTCAACGAGGCGCAGATCGTTTCCGGCGCGCTGGCCTATAACGTGGGCGCGGGCAAAGCGGTCATCTCCACGCCCTATTGGTATGCCGAGGAGTTGCTGGCCGAGGGGCGCGGCATGCTGGTGCCGTTCCGCGATTCCGATGCCATTGCCGAGCGCGTGAACGAGTTGCTGGAAAACGATGTGGAACGCCATGCGATGCGCAAGCGGGCCTATCTGCATGGCCGGCTGATGATCTGGCCGCAGGTGGCGCGGCAATATATGGAAGTCTTCCAGCAGGTGCGTGCCGAGCGGTTCATCATCCCGCGCGCCACGCCGGAAGCGATGCGCCTGCCGGAAGTTTCACCTGCGGTGCCGTTCGCGCACCTGCGCCGCCTGACGGATGACACCGGCATCATCCAGCACGCGGTCTATGCTTTGCCCAATTACAACGAGGGCTATAGCATCGACGATAATGCCCGCGCGCTCATCGCCGCCATTCAGGCCGAGCGCCTGCGCCTGCCGGGCTGCGAAGACAGCCATGCGCTGGCATCGCGCTACCTGGCGTTCCTGTGGCACGCCTTCAATCCCGAAACGGGCTATTTCCGCAACTTCATGAGCTATGATCGCTGCTGGGTGGAAGAGCGCGGCTCGGACGACAGCCACGCCCGCGCGCTGTGGGCGCTGGGCACGGTGCTGCGCTATTCGCGCGACCCCAGCTTCCAGGGCGTTGCCAGCATCTTGTTTGATCGCGCCCTGCCGGCGGCGGCGACCTTCGAATATCCCCGGTCGTGGGCGTTCACCTTGCTGGGCATCCACCAATATCTGCAAACGTTCGGCGGCGACCGCAACGCGCAGCGCCAGCGCGAGCACCTGGCAGAACATTTGCTGGCGCTGTATGAGGAGAACCACACGCCGGATTGGCGCTGGTTCGAGCCGGAACTGACTTATGACAACGCGACGCTGGCCCGCGCGCTGCTCTTGTCGGGGCGGGGCATGCGCCGCGATGATATGGTGACGACCGCCCTGACCGCACTGGAATGGCTGGTGCGGGTCCAAGAGCCGGAAGGCACGCATTTCGTCCCCATCGGCTCAAATGGATTTTACGTCAGGGGCGGTGAGCGGGCGCGATTCGATCAGCAGCCCATCGAGGCGTTTGCCACCATTGCGGCGTGCCTGGACGCCTATCGCGTCAGCGGTGATAATCGCTGGCGGGCCTCGGCGCAGCGGGCGCTCAGTTGGTTCTATGGCCAGAACGATCTGAAGTCGCCGCTGTTTAACGCGCTCACCGGCGGCTGCTTTGACGGCCTACAGCCCGATCGTACTAATCAGAATCAGGGGGCGGAATCGTCTTTGGCCTATCTGCTGAGTCTGTTGGAATTCCGCTTGACACCAGAGGACGACCCAGATATGATCCGTCCCAAACGGAGAGCACCGGCCCAAACAGCTTGATGCCCGTTGACGGATGTGCTATTCTTGAAGGGTACCTCCCCACGCTCCTGGTAACGTTCCAGGAGCGACTCTCTTTTATTGAGGTTTGGTGATGGAAGCCAACCGCTCCTACCCCGTCTTGTTCGACCGCTACGACCGCAATCCCATTTTGCAAGCGAAGGACTGGCCGTATCCGGTCAATACGGTGTTCAATCCCGCAGCTACCCGCCTGGCCGATGGCACGACCTTGCTGTTATGTCGCGTGGAAGATCGGCGCGGCATCTCGCATTTCTGCGTGGCCCGTTCGGTCAACGGTGTCGATAACTGGCAGATCGACCACCAACCGACAATGGTGCCAGACATCGATGCCCATCCCGAAGAGATCTGGGGCATCGAAGACCCGCGCATCACATATATTCCCGAAATGGATCAATATGCCATCGTCTATACCGTGTATTCGCTGGGCGGTCCCGGCGTGGCCATCGCGCTCACCAAAGATTTCCATTCGTTTGAGCGCCTGGGCTTGATCATGTCGCCGGATGACAAGGACGCAGCGCTGCTGCCGCACCGCATCGGGGGACATTGGGCGCTCATCCACCGCCCGGTGGGGCCGCAGGGCGCGCACATGTGGATCTCGTATTCGCCCGACCTGCGCCACTGGGGCAGCCACAAGCTGATCCTGGAAGCGCGGCGCGGCGCATGGTGGGACGCCAACAAGATTGGCCTGTCGCCGCCGCCCATCGAGACGGACGAAGGTTGGCTGACCATCTATCACGGCGTGCGCCCGACGGCATCGGGCAGCCTCTATCGCCTGGGGCTGGCACTCTTTGATAAAGAGGTTCCCGAACGCTGCCTGTTGCGCGGCGACGAGTGGATCTTCGGTCCCGAAGAACGCTATGAGCGCGAGGGCGATGTGAACAACGTCGTCTTCCCGTGCGGCTACACCATCGGCGCGGACGGCGACACCATCAACCTCTATTACGGCGGTGCAGATAGCTGCATCTGCCTGGCGCGCGGCAGCATCTCGCGGCTGTTGCGCTGGCTGAAAACGCACGGCAGCACGCACTTCCGCCGCTGGTCCGATTCAGGGCTGTATCCTGAATTGCTGGCGGATGACGTGGTGATCCCCAACGAGTAGCGCAAGCCTATAAAGCTTTCTAGCAATAATCCATTGCTAGAAAGCTTTACAATTTAAAATAGCTTCTGCTGCTCAGGAGTTGATTTTTGCTCAGAGGTAGTTTCCTTTTTCCTCCTGACCCTACTGACATTAGAACTTTCATCTACCTTGTCCAACTCCTCAATTGAGCGTGGATTGTAGATTAATCCTGCTCTTCGCAACTTATCCTCTGGCCTTCCCCTAATAGGCTGACTGTTCTCCTCAGGAGGAGGAGAATTCTCATCAGATCGCCAAAATTGAATTATATCAAGTTCTCTTCTTGCCCTGGAGCCAGTATATTGGCTTATGTCAACCATATAAGCCTCATATATATCACTCCTGTCTCTTACTGTCACTCTGGACTTAACTTTATGCAGCAAGCGGAGATCTACAAGTTCTTGAATAAGCCTAACTTCCTCGCCTTCAAGATCTTTCTTTAACAAAATATGTTCGCATTGACAGCCGGGCTGAAACAGAAATTGAGAATTCTGTTCAACTGCTCTTCGAGAGCCTCTTTCTCATCGCGTGTATCTCTTTTCAATTCTTCTCTCTTTGATGAGTCATATTCGCCAGCAGCATTATTAACATCTTCTGTGGTTACCCGTTCCCCCCTATAGTTCCTTCCTCTCTCTTTTGCAACATCGATTGATTTCCTGAAAATCCCGATAAAATCGCGCGCGACACCTCCGCTCGCCAAAAGAAGACGAATAATCGCATCCTCAACTACAATTTGATCTAATGTTATGTTTCCGCTATCCTGAATAAAACCCTCCAAAACCTTTACAAGAAATTTCCTTGCTAAAGAAAACTTCTCTAATGTTAAGTCTAGATCGATTTCATCTGCATCATCCCCTAATTTTACACCTACGGGAGGATCTGCATGGATATACCATCTTGTTCTATGTCGAATCGTGCCAATTTTAAGCCATAAGTGATTGCCTTTTGCCAACCGATGAAAATAATCAATTACCTTAGCTTGATCGTTTTGGCGAATATGGTACATATCATCAAGGATGAGGAAGGAATCTACACCTGAAAGTTCATGCATTCGCTGAAAAATTCTCTGATAATCGAATATATGGCGATATATATAGTTAATCTTTGATTGAACAAAAGTTTGCTGAACTTCAACTGTTTGACTCATATTCGATGAATCAGATGTTCCCACTGAGGCTGAAATTGCACTCCCAAGATTGACATTAAGTTTATAATCATCATTTTCCTGAGAAGTGTTACTCGATTTTTGAGTATGTGTTGTTGCTATTTCATCTTCTGCATGAAGAACAGTATTAAGAGTAGTAATACATCTATCAATTTCAACAACTAAGCTCTGAACCTTTTCTTTATTAAGAACAGGTTTCTGAGGCCGATTACCAAGAGAAAACTTTTTCCAAAATGCCGTATGATTAGCCGGTGTGATGGCGGCTGTCAATAACCACTCGCGGAAGCCATCAAATGTTTTAATCAGCACGCTGATTAAAACATCAGGATATTCATGATACTTAAATGCCTCCATATCTATATATGCAAGAGGTGTCCTTTCAATTGTTAGATCGGCTTCCACTTTTTTAAGCAGACTCGATTTTCCGGATCCTCTTCTCCCAAAAACAATATGGTGTCTTTTACTTGAAGCTCTGCTTAATGCCCCTTGGGTAGGTTCGATAAATCTTTTGACTCTTTCTTCCGTTGCACGAGCACCTTCTTCAAGTAGTCGTTTGAGTTCATCGACTTCAGCGGAATGGAGAATGTCCGCCATTAGTGTATCCTTTCTTTCTCAGCACAGATTCCTTCGTTACATTCTAACAACACAAGAAAAAGAAGTCAATCAATAGGTCAATAATACTAGGACGTGTTTGCAAAGAGGTGGTAGAATGAGAGCATGAAACGACACGAACTCACTGATGAGCAGTGGGCGAAGCTGGCCCCCTTCCTGCCGCCTCAACGCCCGGCAACAGGGCGACCGGCACACGACCACCGTACCATCATCAATGGCATCCTGTGGGTACTGAAAACCGGCGCACCCTGGCGCGATCTGCCCGAACGCTTTGGGTCATGGCGCACGGTGGCCAGCCGCTTTTACCGCTGGCGGCGAGCCGGGATATGGGACCGCAT
>JAJPKG010000392.1 GCA_021323815.1 Pseudomonadota bacterium | reverse complement strand
GGGGCCGCGCGCAGAGATTAACGGAGACGGCCCCTCCCCAGCAAAACTGGGGAGGGAAGATCAGGCGGCTAGATGCGAGCGACGATCAACAGAGTCACCTGGCCGCGAGGATTTTCCCTCTCCATCCGAAGGAGGCAGGAGTGGGGCCATGAAGCGAACCAGCGAGCATTCTGGCAGGCGGAATGCTACGACAACAGATCATCTGACAGAAGAGAACAATGGGAGGCACCCACACTATGGCGTTCTTCAACAGGAACAACGGACGAAGCGCAGTTAACGCGCGTGCTGAGCGCATCTCGCGCCCGGTGCTCAACATCTACATCGGCACGAAAGCCTCTTACGCGGGGCTGTGGATCGCCAAGTATGAGTTACCTCACCTGAATCGGGCGGATCAAGAGCGCGTCGGCAGCCTGTATCTTGATCTGGAACCGCTGTCAGAGGATATCGACCGCATCCACCAGGCCACCAGCGATGCTTCGCCGATGATCAAGCAGACGCTACGCTTCCCCGATCTTTCACAATATCTTGAGGGGCTGCCGCCGGAGCAGCAACAATGGCTGAAGATCACCAGCCCGCAGCATGGCGGCACGCGCCTGCCGAACTACACCCAGATGGGCGCGGGCGGCATTCGCCAGAACGGGCATGGCGCGGTCATCTTCAACTCGGCCATCATCGAGCAGCACATGGAAGCGTTGCTCAACAATGTCAGCGCCGTCGATAGCGCCGGCCACGCGCCCGACACCGACCTGATCACCATCAACATCGTGTGCTTCCTGGGCGGCGGCACCGGCAGCGGCGCGCTACCTTCCATTGCCGCGCTGGCGCGTCACGTGCTGCGCAAGCAAAATCACGGCGGCAACATCTTCATCTATGCCATGCTGCCCATCAACCAGGGCAACGTCGCGCCGGAACGCCAGACGCTGCAAAAGAGCAACAGCCTGGCCGCGCTGCTGGAACTGGAAGCCCTGATGCTCAAGGGTGACGACAAGGCGCAGGCGTTCACCATGGATCTCGGCAACCGGCAGATCCGCATCCCCGGCGGCATCGTGGATGAGATCTTCCTGTTCGACAACACCCAGCTTGATCAAGTCGATCAGATCGCGCAGCTCATCGGCATGGCCATCGCCATGCGCATGCAAAACCTGACGGGCATCGGCAAGCGCGAGCAGGCCGTGCGCCCTGACCTCACCGCGCTGCAAGAGCATGACGACGGCGGCCTCATCACCAACGTCGGCTCAGTCTGCCCGCTGGAAGTCGTCTTCCCGGCAAAAGATCTGGCCGTCGGCTTCGCTCGCCGTCGCGCTGAGGCCCTGCTGCGCCAGGCGATGGACGACACGCCACTGGACTATAAAGAGCAAGATTTGTTGCGCAACCAGGTCTCGCCCGCCCGCCGCGTGATGGAAATCTTCCACGTCACCGACCGTGAGCGCCGCGCTGCTCCTGAGCCGCGCCGCTGGGGATCGCCCAGCGACATCATCCAGGCCATCAACCGCTATTCAGTGGTGGTCGAGCAGCGCTTCATGGAACAGAAGGACGAAGCCATCCGCGAGCAGATGGCCGTGCTGGACTCGGTGATGCAGAACCCCAACTGGACGCGCAGCCTGGGACGGCTGAAAACGGTGTTGGATCTCTTTGCCGAGGAGTATAAGAAGGTCAAAGAGTTGACCTTTGCCAGCTCGCCCGCCATGACCCGCATGAGCACCGACCAGATGGCCCAGATGAACGACCGCCAGCGCAAGGCATATTATGGCCAGGCATGCTCCGAAGAATTGCAGCGACACCGCATCACCGCCACCAACGCCGTTGCCGACGCGATGATCCAAGAGATCGAGAAGCGGTCCGGCATGCTGGAAACAATGATCAAAACGCTGCGCGTCACCCAGCAGAAATGGGAAGCGGACCACAGCGTTTCGCCGGAGATGGAAGGTCGCCTGACGCAAGAGCATCCTTACCGCCACAACGTCTTTGACCGCTCGGCCATTCCCGACCCTAGCGTCATCAATGAGCTTGACACCGCCGTTTCCAACAGTGAAGCAGATCGCGTCTTGCGCACCGCCATCGAGCATATGGCGCAGGCATTGGGCGGCGAAGAGCGCATGGCGCGGCAGGTGGCGGCGCGCGAAGCCGAAAACATCATGGAAAACATCACCGTCGCCTATCACAACGCGCTGGACGAAATGCGCCTGCTGGACGTGATTCAGTTGGTCTTTCCCGGCGACCGGCAGCAACAAGAGGCCGTGCTGGCGAACCACATGCGCTGGCTGGCGACTTCGGCCCGCTCCACGCTGGCGCATGACCCCAGCCTGTGGGGCGACCAGGCGCACCGCCAGTTGGAAGTGCGCGCCCACATCGCCATCGACTATGAAGACGAGCGCGAGCGCCAGATGGTCGAACGCGCCAGGGCCTCCACCGGCGGATTCGGCGAGCGTGGCCCCGGCTATGTGCCGCCCGGCGAGTTGTTGCAATCCAACGAACGGGCGCGGCTGCAATTGCTGTATAGCCATCACGGCATCAGCCTCGTTTCCATTCCGTTCCTTTCCGACGCGGCGGGCGGCTGCGTGAAAGCGCTGAAAGACCGCCAGCAGCTCTGGACCTTCCAGGGTGGCATTCCGGTCTTTTCCTGCGATGCCATGCAAGATCTGGTGTTGCGGCCCGGCGCGTTCTTCGACCCGGCATATGAAAAGACGATGCGCGGCGGTGCCGGTGCGCCGGCCACATCGATGCCGTCCACCGGCGCGTATGGCGATGATATCTCGGCGGGTGCATATGGGCAGTCCGGCAACACGGGCGTCTATGGTACCCCCTCCACCGGCTATGGCGCACCGCCACCACCGCCCACTGCTTCCGGCACGGTGGTCACACAGCCACGCAACCTGGTGGATCGCGTGGAACGTCGCGCACGTAACTGATCATGCTGACAAGAGCATGGTATAATACTCGCTAATGGGGGTTTTGTGGCGGTACGCCCCTCAGGCACGGTGGCGAACTGCGCAAGATGTAGGGGCGAGCCTTGTGCTCGCCTGGCCCAGCGTTGCGAAGCAGGTCGCTCCAACCGCCGGCTGATGAACGGAGGCGCTAATATGGCACAGGAGACGCACGTGGCGCTGCTGGGAACAGTGGTGCTGTTGCTGGACGACGAAGCGGAAGCCATCGGCACCCAGCTTTTGCGGCTGTGTCAGACGCTTGATCCGCTCGCCCAGGTGCGGCTGCGCCTGTTGCGTGTCAGTCGCGAGCAAGGCGAACTGAAAGCGATGACCTTCACCGCCGAGCAGCGCCAATTAGTGGCGGTGGAAGCCCAACACGCCGCTGGTTCTGGTTCCGGCGGCGCGCCGGTCTCCGTCATCTCCGGCCCGCTGAGCGACCCTAACGCGACGCAGGCCGGTCCATCATCCGCGCTTCGCGTCAGCTATGGTCTGGCGCAACCCTTCGAGGTCGCGTTGCGCGGGGCCATTCAAGAGGCGTTGCGTAACGGCGGCACCGGACCGCTGGGCGAGCGTGGCTATGCCCTGGTGCCGAACGAATTGGCCGTTCACATCGTCGGGCGCATCAATTCTCCCTTATTGCCAGATGTCGCGCTGCACGCGCACGATGTCACGCATACCATCTCGGCGCAGACTGATGCCAAACGGTTCGCGCTGCTGCTGGCGGCTTCGCCCATCGGCGAGCCGGAACGCGCCGCATCGCCTACCGCGCGCACCTCGCGCCTGCTTTCCACGCCCAACAGCACCGCGCCCTGGCAAGATCAAGCCACGCGGCAGCCCTGGCGCGACTTGCTTTCCTGGGCGAACGGCGACCCGCCCTTGCATTATGTCTTTATGTTCGAGGCGTGGGATGAGTCGGGCCGCTTCCATGAGCGACCGCACCTGCATTATGCCGTCGCGGAATCCCTGTTCGCGCTCTTCGCCACCGGCATGCTCAACCAGCCGCAGATGAAAGACGTGCTGGATCTTTCGACCGCCGCGCTGGAAGATCAAATGAGCCTGACGCGCGTGGGTTCCATCGGCACCTCGCTCATTACCTCGCCCATCCAGGGCATGATCGATTATCTGGCGAACCGGTTGGCGGCAGATCTGCTGCTGCGGCGCGGTTTGCTGGGGCAAGAGGGCGGCGTTGCCGCGCCGGACCTGCGCGCCTCGCTGCCCGAACAGACGCGGCAAGATGCCGAACGCTGGCTGACCGGCACCTGGCAAACGCGCCTGCTGCCGGATCTCTATCCGCTGCCCAGACGCCTGCCGGCACGCCAGATGCCCAACGGCAAGCGCGGCACGTGGCATCCGCTGGCGCTCAGCACGGCCACCCCCAGCCCCGAACCGCTACTCTATCGCTGGGATCGCGGCCACCTGCCGCTGGACGACGAGCAATTCTGGAATCTGGCCGTCCAGCACGAATATGAAACGACGGTGGATATGCAAACCTGGCAGCGCAAGACCCAGGCGGCATATGAGGCCCTCGCCCGCGAGATGCAGCAACAGTTTGCCTCTGCCGTGCAGGCGCGGGCACAAGCGCCGGAAGGCATTGAGCGCGCCGGCGAGTTCACCATGACGGTGCGGCGACTGCTCAGCGCCGAACGCGACCGGCTGCAACAGGAGCAGATCGAGCAAGAGCGCCAGTTAGATGCCCATTATCGCCAGTTCGAGGAACTGGTGCGTCATCATCATCACAACAACGGCATCCCCACGCGCCCCAATCCGCCGGACCACAACGACGTGCCCCTGATGCCGCGCAACCTGGAAGCGCTGGCTCACGAAGTGCTAGACCGCAAAGCCGACCGCGTGCCGCTGCCCGGCACGATGCTCACCGTCGCACTGGTGATGGCGCTATTTGGCGCGCTGGCGGTCAATGTGGTCCCCAACATCCCAGGCTTCATCCATTGGCCGGCGGCGGCGCAACAGTTCTTTGTGGGGCCGAACCGCCATTGGTTCGGCGCGCTGGCCGGTCTGGTGCTCTACGCGCTGGGATCGCTCAGCTCGCTGGTGCGCTTCATTGATTTCCGTCGCTGGCAGCGCCGTTTCGCAGGCGAGCGTCTTCTGTTGCGCATGGCCCAGGCCAAGACCACAGAGCGCGAGCAGCAGATGCGCGTCATCGACGCGATGCTGGGCGACCTGGACCGCGAGCGCAACCTGCTGCAAGACTGGGAAGAAGAGATCGTCGCCGAAGCCGAGGCCCTCGCGCAGCGCGCCTCATATCTGGCAGCGGACTACACCGCCCTGCCGACGCTTTCGCGTGATGTGTTCGTCGCGGACGGCAAGATCTGGGAAGGGTCGAACCCCGAAGCGCTCTATCTGCAAGTGCGCCAGAGCCTGCCGGAACAAAAACTGATCCTTGACTTCCTGCAATACGTGCAGGCGCACGCGGGCGGCGTGCCAAACGCCGTCACAGATCGCCGCCTGGCGGGCCTGGCGCTCGATTTCATGTATCAACGCCTGCGCGCCAGCACGGCGGACGATCCTTTCACTAACTGGTCGCCGCAAGTGGCGCAAGCCACGCTCGATCGCGCGGTGCAAGCCGCCCGCGTCGCCATGCAACCGCATCCCGCCGGACGCCCCATCGGTCACTTCGAGGGGTTGATGGTGACCCGCGCGGTTGATTGGCTGCCGAAACTGGCGCAGGAACGGCATATGGTTGTGCTGCCCGCGCCCTCCACCAAGTGGTGCTTCGTTGCGCGCGTCCTCACTCGCGCCCAGCACCCGCTGGTGAAATGACATTTCGCAACAACTTTTCTAGCCCATCGGGGTTGCTTTTCCGAGCCGGGAGGTTAAGCTCCCGGCGGGCGCGCCAAGCAGGGCATATCCAGGAAGGGAGCGAAAAAATCATGCATGTTCCGGGGGAACGCCGCCGTGCGGTGGCGCTGGCGAGCCTGGTGACGCTCGCCTTCTACGCGATCATCGAAATCCTGGCCGAGATCCACGGCCTGAGCATCAGTCGGGGATGCACGCAACTGCTGGGCCAGCCGTTGTTGCTGCAAGTGCTGCTGCTCGCGCCCATCTGGCTTGGCGCGTGGCTGTTCGCGCTGGCGCAACGCGAGTTGATCGCCCAGAACGAGGGAGCCTATGGCGCGCTGCTGGCCATTTCGCACACGCGCGGCATGGGGGCACCCGGCCTGTTGCTCGGCGCGGTCATCGCCATCCTGCTCGCCAGCGGCTTTTTGCTGAATGTGCTGACCGTCCCACTGTTTCTCACCGGCGTCTTCGCGGCGCTCTATTGCATCGCGCTGGGGCTGCCCAATGCGCCCGCCTCGCGCTATACCTTCACGCCGCCCGCGATGTCGTACTATCAACAACAACAACAAAACAACATGTCCGCTCTTCCAGGGCATAGCCCAACACAGCAGCGCGTCATCGACGCCGGGCGATAGCTCGAAAATGGAACAAATCTGGGGGCCTATGGCAAGCAACACCATAGGCCCCGCTTTTATAGATCGCAGGCGGCATCTGCTTTATAATCTGGTTGTGAAACAGCTGATTGTGCCATGCAAGATGGATGTGATCTTGCAGCGAGCCGGGCAGGACTGCACGCTGCCCGGCACCACCTGAGCAGCATCAAGGGAACGGATGCCCCTTCTTCCTTTGATTCAAGAAAGAACCGGAAACCGTTATGGCGCTGATTGAGCGCAGGCAACGAGCCGTAGATCACACGCACGAATTTGCCGTCGTCATCAGCCCGTCATGGCCACAGTGGCGCGACTGGCAGCGCCGGTGGCAATACATAACCGCCTGGTTTGGGGTCTATCGTGCGCCGCTCGCGCTCTTTGCGATGAGCCGCGTGCTGCTGCTGGTCGTGACCTATGCCGGCGTCTCGCTGCTGGCACCGGGCCACGTGGAGCACCGGCTGGCCGGTGAATCGCTGCCGGATATGCTGCTGCGTTGGGACGCATGGGACGCGCGCTGGTTCAGCGGCATCGCTGCGGCAGGGTATGGCGGCTATCAGCCGGGGGCAAGCAGCGCCTTTTTCCCGCTGATGCCGCTGCTGACCCACATCGCCGGCGCGCCTTTCGCCGCTCATTATGGTCCGACGGCTTATTTCGCCGCCGGCATGGTTGTTGCGAACACAACGTTCCTGGGTGCACTGCTGGTGCTCTATCGCCTGACGCTCGATCTGACGGAAAGCACCATTGCTGCGCAGCGGGCGATGCTGTATCTCTCGCTGTTCCCGACAGCGTTGTTCGCTTTCACCGCCTATAGTGAGAGCCTATTTTTGTTGCTGTGCGTGGCCAGCTATCTGTGCATGCGTCGCGGTCACTGGCTGCCGGCGGGGATTCTGGCGGGCTGTGCCACTGCGACGCGCTTCTTTGGCGTGGCGCTGGCGGTGCCGTTCCTCATCGAACTGATCCAGCAGCACGGGCGCGACTGGCGTGCCTGGCTGCGCAACGGCTGGTCCTTGCTGTGCATCCCGCTGGCGGTGGGAGCCTATGCGTTATACCTGTGGCGCGCCATCGGCGATCCGTTGGGCTTCTGGCACGCCGAGATCCACTGGCACCGGCAGTTTTTGGAGCCGGCGCAGACCTTGTGGATCGCGCTGACCACCGTCGGACAATTGCCGTTCGGCTCAACGCATCAATTCAATGAGATCGTTGATCTGCTGGTGGTGGCGCTCGACCTGGGCCTGCTGCTCTACGCGCTGACGCCGCACGGGCGCGAAAAGCTGGCGTTGCCGCCAAGCCTGCTGCTGTTCGGCATCGTGCTCTTGCTCATTCCGTTGAGCGATCCGTTTGTCGGCTACCTGCCGGATTTCATCGCCTCCACAACACGGTTCGCTTTCACCATATTCCCGGCCTTCATCGTGCTGGCACAGTTGCTGCGCAACCGCCCCACATGGCATGAGATTGCGCTGATAGCCTCGACCTGCCTGCTCGTTATCTACTCTTTGGGATTCATCCTGGGGGATTACGTCATTTGATGCATAGTTTCACACGTTTGCGCAGGGGTCTATGAGCAGCATTCGGAGCACATTCCCACACTATCATCTTCAGCAGCAAGCGCGACAAACGCTGGGGGATTGCTCGCAGCGCCTGCCCCTGGCGTTGCGCCGCCTTGTTGCGCCTGCCTGCGCATTGCAAGCGATCTGGCTGTTGCTGCTGCTGTTGACCTGCAAGGTGTGGCTGGGCTTTCACCTTTCGCCGCTCACCGCAGCCTGGCGGCAATGGGACCGCAACAACCATTGGAACCTGCCCGGCGCGCCGCCGCACGGCATCCACACGCCGCCGGTGTCGCATGGCGCGCTGGCGCTGCTGTTGCTGATGATCGCGGTGGCGGTGGTTGCGCATTTCTGGGCCGTCCATCAAGCAGGCTCAGTACAACGGGCCTCGCGCCGCGCGCTCATCTGGCTGCTGGCAGCGACGCTGATGATGGGACTGACGCTGGTGATGGCGCCGATCCTGCTTTCCGATGACATCTTCAGCTACATCAGTTATGGGCGTATCGGCGTGGTCTATCACGCCAATGCCTTGATCGTCGCGCCGAACCGCTTTCCGCACGATCCTTTCCTGCGCTATGTCTATTGGCGCAAGGTGCCTTGCGTCTATGGCCCCGTCTGGCTGGCGCTGGCCGACGGCCTGACGCTGCTGGCGCAAGGGCTGGGAGGCTCGCTGGCGGTGTATGTGGCGCTCTATAAGCTGGCGGCGCTGGCCGCGCATCTGGTGAACGCTCTCTTGATCTGGGGCATTCTCACCCGCTTGGCCCCCCAGCGCCGTCTGATGGGGACGCTGCTCTATGCCTGGTGCCCGCTGCCGCTGATTGAATTTGCTTCCAGCGCGCACAACGATGTGCTGATGCTTACCTGGCTGTTGCTGGGCCTCTGGCTGATGACACAGGGGCGCGAGCGTTGGGCGATCTGTGCCTGGGCGGCGGCGATCGCCACGAAATATATCCTGGTGCTGCTGGTGCCGGTGTGGCTATGGTACGTCGCGGTGAATGTGAAGGATGATGTTTTCGATGGACTGGCGCTGGTGTGGTGGCGCATCAGCGCGGTGGCGTGGCGCGGCGCGCTGCTGCTGGCACTGACGGCGCTGCTGTTCGTGCCGGTGTGGCAGGGACCGAAAACGTTCGCGGCCATCTTCGCCGCGCCCACCCTGCAACGGCTGAACAACTCGCTGCCAGACTGGTTCGTCCGCTTCGCGCCATGGATCGCGAGCGCGGTCGCGCACGCCAACCGCTTCGTAGTGCGCCATGATCTCATTCCCATCCAGCAACACGTGGCGCTGGGCCTTTTCGCCGCGCTGGGAGTGTGGGCCGTGCTGCGCCGCGCACCGCGTGATGTGCTGGCCGCCTGCGTGTGGATGTTGCTGGGCTATCTGGTGCTGATGAGCGATTGGTTCTGGCCCTGGTATCTCACCTGGCCGCTCGTTCTCGTCGCCTTGCGCCCGCTGGATCGCCTGACGGCGGGCACATTGCTGCTGGCCGGTGGTTCGCTCACCATCTATCCCTTCCTGCCGGCGAGTGCCACGCTGGCCTATGGCTTCCGCGCCCTGCTGGCTTTTGGGCCGGGGCTGAGCTATCTGTTGCTGGGCGCGTTGCGCCGCCCGAAACCTGCCGCCATCGCAGCTTCCACCATGCACATCACCCCCGTTGCTGCCGAATAGGTTGATTTTCTTAAGGATGAGAATGTGGAATATTAACTTGCTTCAGAAACATTTCTATGCTATAGTGGCCAGTAGCAGCAATCGTTGTATCGTGATTTCCCCATGCAAGAGGGCGACGCTATGGACGACTCAACCTATGAAGCGCTTGAGCGCGAGATGTTGAAAGCT
>JAJPKG010000385.1 GCA_021323815.1 Pseudomonadota bacterium | reverse complement strand
GGTCGTTCCGCCTCGGCGCGCAGCCGTGCCATCGCCGCATCGGTGAAGGCGAGATCCGGCTCGCCGTGCTCCGAGACCTCCACGCGCACTTGCATGGTGCCGGTCGCGTCGGGGGCATCGCACACCATCCCCAGCACGCGATAGCCCAGCACGCGGCCCTGTTCCACCAGCGTCAGCATGCTTTCCAGATGCTGCGCCGGCAGCGATTGGCGAAAGAGTTCGCGCCCGCTGAGGGTGGTGGCGACATGCGGCACATAGCGTCCATGCTCGTCGCGCACGGCCACCGTTTCCGCTGGCGCGGCCAACTGCACCTGCGCCTCAACCACCGCGTCGCGCGGGTCACCGACCGGGTTCAACACCACCACCGGCACGGAGCCGCCATAGGCCACCTCATCCCCTGCGCGCACCAGCGAGCGCGTGTTCACCTGCCGGACAATGGTCTCGCCGCTGTGGTGAATGATCTCTTCGGCCAATTGCTCACACTGGTCATAGCGCGGGATCATCTCGCGGTGCACCTGATCGATGCCACACCCGCAGATGCTGTCGTGCGGCTGGTTTTGCAGCAGGAAGCGCCACGCGAGATCCAGCAAACCCGGCGCGGGCGCGTCGCCCAGCACATCCGCCCAGGCGAAAAGTGGCTCGGCCCAGCGCGTCAGCACTTCCTCGCACGCGGCGTTGCGCTGCTTGATCCACATGCGCGTGGAAAGCACGTGCGGCAGCAGATGCGCCCGCTGCGGCGAGCGCCATTCGCCCGCATAGGTCGCCAATTCCGGCGCGGCGGCTTGCACCAGCGCCAGATATTCAGGAATGGTGCCGATGCGTGCCTGCATGCCCTGCGCCTTCAGCGATTCGCGCACGGCGGCAAGCGCCTGCGGCAGGCCCGGCTGGGGTTCCAGATGATCCGAGCCGTTCATCAGCAGCAGGGCGTTCGCGGTGGCGAAGGAGCGCATCGGTCCAACAATGTAATCGATGCGCTTGAGCAATTCGCCAGCCTGCAAAGGCAACTCGCGGGCATTGGAATAACCGGCGTCGCCGCACAGGAACGTGACCAGCACGCGCGAGCCTTCGGGTGCTTCCCACCAGAATTCGCTCTGCCGCACCTCGTCGCCCACGCCGCGCCAAAACACCGCACTCTGGATGTCGAAACCGCGCAAGATCTGCGGCAACTGCGCGATGTGGCCGAACGTGTCGGGCACGTAGCCCACCGGCATTGCGCCGCCATATGGCTCCGCCAGCCGCGCGCCGATCAGCAAATTGCGGATGATGGCCTCGCCGCCGGCCAGAAATTCGTCCGGCTGCACGTACCACGGACCAACCTGAATGCGCCCTGCTCGCGCGTAATGTTGCAGCTTCTCGGCGTTTTCAGGTCGCACCGCCAGATAGTCTTCCAGCACGATCATCTGGCCGTCGAGCATGAAATGGCTGAACGCCGGATCGGCATCGAGAATCGCCAGCAGATGATCGACACAGCGCACCAGGCGGGCGCGGAACTGCTGAAAGGTCAGATACCATTCGCGGTCCCAATGGGTATGCGGCACAACAACCAGGGTGAGCAGTTCAGGCATAGGGCAATCCGTCCAATTGACAGGTGTTCTTTCTAGTCTAACACATGGCGGTGGATGGACGGATGCGCCTCTCCTGTTTCGGCGGCCAAGCGTGGGCCGTGCTGACACCCGGCATGGTGCCGGCGTGAGCCGGAATCCGCATGCTGCTCGTCCTTCCGGGCGGGGGAGGAAGAATTCCGCCAGCTTGAGCCAGGGGAGTGTCAAATCCATCTGAGTGATTGTTTCCGCCACTTTTTGCTGCATGAAATGCTTTCGGGGCGTTTTAGGGAACCAATGCTCTATCATTATCGTCAATATGATAGCGGGAATGTTGCATGTGCATGAAAAAGGAGTGGAGATCATGCGACAAGCAATGGGACGATGGCATGTGTTGAGTCTATGCCTCCTGCTCATCGCGCTGGCGGGCTGCGGCAAAACGCTGGCGACGGGAAGCGGCGGGGCCACTGCTTCTGCTGGTAATAGCAGCACGCCAACGCCCTCAGCCACGCTCGGCGGGGGCAGCGTGAAGCCCATTCCTACCGCGCCGCCGCTGCCCACCGGCACGGCTCAGAATACGGGTTGCCCTCTGCCACTAGAGAACGTGACCTGGCCTCCGCCCCCGCCGCAAATCCTATCGCCGGAAAAAAGCCGTTTTGCCTCGCTGAATGTGGGGCAAACGCTGGAAATTGTGTTGCCGTTCGGCATCCAATGGCGGCTGACGCAGCCCCCATCGGGCAACAGCCTCATGCTGGATTCCCCGGCGGGTTACGGCGACCCCACGCAGCATGCGTGCGTGTGGCATTTCACGGCCAAAGCTGTCGGCCAGGCGTCACTCACCTATTCCCTCAGTCCGCTGTGCCAGCAAGGCTATCGTTGCTCAGGGGCCATCACCCTGGTGGATTTCACTGTCGAAGTGCATTAGCCTGCAACCGTGCTGATTCGCCACAATGAAGGCATCTTGGCCTTGAATGTTGCCGGCCACTGCGACGATAGCGCCAAGCAGTGTCACCTCATTTTCCTCTTGCCGACCTGCGCTATGGTCTGTGACAGGGGGAATGCGAGCATGGAACAAGAAACCTGGCAGCGCGTGCCGACGTGGCTGGACCTGTATGATTGGCGCAAGCGCGTGGCGTCGCTCTATGCTGCGCGAGATGCCGCGTTGCGAGCAGGGGAAGCGCCGGAACGCGTCTGGGCGCGCTGGCGAGCGGGGCGTGATGAATTGTTCGCCCATCATCCACAGTCGCCGCTCAGCGATGCCGCGCGTCGCACCTTCACCGCCCTGCCATATTATCCCTACGATCCGGCCTGGCGCATTCCGGCGCAGATCGAGCCAATCAGCGATGCCGCGGACACGTTTGACGGCTGCGCGCCTGCGGGGATGCGCTTTCGGCGCGCTGCCCGGTTGCGCCTTGTGCTGCATACTTCCCCACTAGAGTTGACGGTGTATTGGATCGATGTCTATGGCGGCGGCCTGTTCCTGCCATTCTGGGATGCCAGTGTATCTGACGCCACCTATGAGGGTGGTCGCTATCTCATTGACACCGTGAAGGGCAGCGATCTGTTTCGCCCCAGTGGTGATCCCCTGAATGTTCTCGTCGATTTCAATTACAGGAAGCCCGTAAAGCCGCTGAGGCTTTAGCCCATGCGGATGAAAGGGCTTGCGTCGGTTTTAACCAGCGGTTTGACAAACACCCAAAATAATCGTATCATGGGCGCATGAGTACACCGAAAGAGCCGATGAAAAACATTGGCGT
>JAJPKG010000209.1 GCA_021323815.1 Pseudomonadota bacterium | reverse complement strand
GTCGGCGACCACCGCCAGATGCCGCCGATCCTGGCGCATCCCTGGCCGGAAGAGCGCAAGCGCACCGCGCAAACACACAAACCCGCGCAATCGATCTTCGAGGCGCTGCTGGAGCGCAAGCATCCCAAAGTGCCATTGGACGAGAGCTTCCGGCTACACCGGACCCAGGCGCGCTTTTTAGCCGAGCATATCTATTCGCAAGACGGCATCGATTTCCGCTCAAACAGGCATGATGTATTGCCATCCCTGCCGCCCGGCTATTCTGATCCCTTCGTCGCCGCCGCGCTGAACCCGGCATATCCCATTGTCGTCATCGAGCACGGCGAAACAGGATCGCAGCAATTCAACGCAACGGAACTGGATCTGATCGCGCCCATCGCCCGCGCCTGTGTGGACGCGCTGCGGCTGGACGGGCATGAGGGCGTGGGCATCGTCGTGCCGCACAACGCGCAAAAGGCCGCGCTGCGCCACCTGTTGCCTGAACTGGACACGGCGGGGGCCATCGACACCGTCGAGCGCTTCCAGGGCGGCGAGCGGGATGTGATCATCGTCTCCGCCACCGCGTCTGATCCCGACTATATCATGGCCGAGGCGGATTTCCTGCTGAACCGGAACCGGCTGAATGTCGCCTTCTCGCGCCCGCGTAAAAAGCTCATCGTCCTCGCTTCGCAACCACTTTTCCGCTTCCTCTGTGGCGATCTCGCTCTTTTCGAGCAGGCGCTGCTCTGGAAATATCTGCGCTATGCCTATGCTGACGCGCTGCTGTGGCATGGGACGGCGCAGGGCGTGGCGGTGGAAGTGCGCGGCCACCACGCGGGGCATGCCGTCCACCCCGTCGCACCGGACGTGCAGGCGGTACCTCAGCAACGCAAAACCCCACGCGCGGCAGATGCACTAGAAGAGAGGAGCTATGAAGCATGAGCATTCGCGCTGTCGCTACTGCGGATAATCATCTCAGCCGCTACTATGATCGCCTCTCGCCCACCAAATTGCGCGACCGGCGACGCTATCTGCGTCAGGGCTTTCAGGCGACGGTGGAAGATGCCCTGGCGTGGCCCGCGCACTTCTTCCTGATCTGCGGCGACCTCTTCGACACGCCGGAGCCGCGCAATCTTGAGCGCGCCTTCGTGGCCGAGCAGATCGCCCGGCTGGTGGGAGCAGGCATCACCGTCTGCGCCATCGGCGGCAACCACGACACCCCGCACCAGTCCACCGAGCAGGGCGGCTATCCCCCGCTGGATGTCTATCACAAGCTCGGCGCGATCATCTATTTCGCTCAATCCGCGCGGATCGAGAGCATCACCCGCATGATTGACGGCATCACCGTCGCGGTCGGCGGGCTGACACCGAACCCCAACTGGGAGCCGGGCTTCGATCCGCTGACCATGTTGCAGTGGCGCAGCCACGAGCAGGGCGCAGACACGGGCATCTTGCTCTTGCACGGCCAGGTGGAAGGCTTCGCGGTGCGCGAACCTGATGGCCCCGTCTTCAGCCGCGACACCCTGCGCGCCGCGACGGATGCCGACATCATCCTGGTCGGCGACATCCACAAACATCATATGCTCAAGCTGGGCGCGGGGCGGCTGGCGATCATCCCCGGCGCGACGGAGCGCGTGACCTTTGGCGAGGCCGACGACGTGCCCGGCTTCATGCGCCTGGAATACACACCCGGCCAGGGCTGGCGCGCCGAACGCGTGATGCTGCCCGGCCAACCGAGGCTCGATCTGCTCATCCGCGCCGCCGAGTTGCCCGCAGATGATATCCCCGGCTATCTCATCGCTCGCGTGCGGGAAAAGGCCACGCCCGAAACGCTGGCGCGCATCCGGCTGCAAGGCATCATCAGCCGCGAACGCTACCACGCGCTGAACCTGCGCCGCGTGCAGGAAGACCTGGCCCCGCATGTCTTCCAGTGCGTCATCCAGACGGACCAACTGTTTCTAGAAGAATCCCAGGCCCAGACAGCGCGGCGCGGCGTGCGCCTCTCGCAACAAGACGAGATCAGCGCCTACGCCGAAGAACTGCTGGCCGCCACGTCTGATCCCGCTGAAAAAGCGATCATCACCGAGGCGCGACAACGGCTGCTGGGGCAGTATGCATAACACAAAACGCCTTTTTCATTCGCCGAGGAAGTCATGATCACCTTACATCAACTCACCATCAGCAATTTCAAGGCGCTGCGCTCAATTGACATCGTGTTGCCGCAGCATGCCAGCGTGCTCATCGAGGGATTGAACGAATCGGGCAAGTCGTCACTGTTCGAGGCGGTGATCTTCGCGCTCTATGGCGAGCCGCTGATCACTGAGGAAACCAGCGCGCGCGGCAAGGGCAAAATAGAAAGCGTGATCAACCATCAGACAAATGAGATGCGCGTGCGCCTGGCGGTGCAGGTGAGCGAGACCCGGCTGGAGATCGAGCGCTCGCTGAAGCGCGGGGGCAGCACGCAGGCTCGGCTCGTCGTCATCACCGGCGACCGGCGCGAAACGGTGACGCGCCAAACCGCAGTGAATGCGCGCATCTTGCAAGAACTGGGCAACCTGACCAAAGACGCGCTGTTGAATTCCTGTTTCGTGGAGCAAAAGCAACTGGGCAAGCTGGAAGAGATGGGAGTGAACGAGCGGCGCGAGTCGCTGGAACAACTGCTGAATCTCGCCCGGTTGCAGCGCATCCAGAAGCAACAGCAGGTGACGAAAGATGAAGAGCGCGAGGTCACGCTTGCCCGGCGGCGCTGGCAATTCGCCCAAAAACAGGCGGACCTGCGAGCACGCGAGGCCGAACTGGCCCAGGCCAAACACCATCTCGCCCGGCTGCGCCTGGTGGAAGCGTTCTTTCACATCCATGAGGCTCAGGCGCGGACGGCGGCATTGCAGCAGGAACGCGCCATTCTCACCCACCAGCGCGAGGAACTGTCTGCCACGCAGGCGCGCCTTGCCGCCCTCACCGATGCCGCTAAGGATCTGGCGAACCTGAATGGCATCGCGGCGCAACTGGCGCAACACCGCCAGGAAGCGCGGCGCGTGGCGGATGAACTGGCGCGCTGTGACCACGCCGAGCGCGAAATCGCCCCCGCCATGACCATCCGCTTGCAGGCATTAACAGCCATCAGCGGCCTGTTCCAGCAACAAGAAATGCTGCTGGCACGCCAGCGCGAGGCTGAAGGGGAACGCGCCGCCATCCAGCAGCGGATCGCTGAGGTCGCGGCACGGCGCGATCTGTTGCAGCGCGAGATGCTTTCCTGGGAGCGTCGCCGCCAGGACTACGCCCAGGCACAGAGCGATCTCGCCCAGGCGCAAGCCGAACTGGCGGCGCATCAGCAGAGGATGCCGCACCTGGTGGCCGCTCGCGATCAGGCACGGGCGCGGCTGCTGGCCGGCATCGAGCGGAGCGCGCTGGAACGCTGGCTTTCCGTTGCGGATGACGCGGGGCGGATCGCGCAAACGCAGGCTGAGCGTCTGGCGGCGGAAAAAGCGCTGGCGCAGAGCGAGACCCAGGCACGCTGGCACGAGCAGCAGCTCCAGCAAGCACGGCAGCGCGTTGTGCTGAGCGCGACAGGCGCGGCAGCGAGCGCGGCCATCGCGATCGCGCTCATCATCTTCGGCATCCTCTGGGGCGCGGCCCTGCTGCTGGCGGCGGCGGGGCTGGGAATGCTGGCGTGGCAGTCGCACAGCGCGCGGAATGTGCTGCGCGCGCGCTCTGTAAGCTTGTTAGACGAACAGCGCGCTGCCCAAAGCCGGCTGATGCAGGCGCAGGCCAAAGAGCATGCCTGGGCCGAGTTTGGCGGCGGCAAGATTCAAGAGGACGCCGCCCGCACCTTGCGTGAGCATGGGCTGCACGTGCCGGCGGATGTTCCCGCTGCCCGCTCCCGTCTGGCGGCGTTGCCGGAAAGCGCGGCGAACCAGGGAGAATGGCAAGCCGCCCTGGACGAAGCGGAACGCGCTTTAAACACGGCACAGCTTCAATGCGCCGCCGACGAGCGCCGGATCGCTGACATCCAGCAGCATGTGCGGACAATGCCGGACCCTGCGGCGGAGGGCGAGGCGCTGCGCCGGCAGCTCGCCGAATTAGATGCGACCGATCATCGCGCCAGCCTGGATGAGAGCGATGCTGCATTGGCGCAGATCGCAGGGGAACTGGCCGCGCTGGCGCAGACCATCAGCGAGCAGTGCCGGAAGCTGAACCTCGCCCCTGAATCTGCCGCCGTGCTGCAAGCCCTCGGCGGCACGCGCCACGAACTGGAACTGGCACAAGCAACCATCGCCTCGCGCCCGCAATGGCAGCAACGCGCGGCGGCAGTTCAGCACGAAATGGCCGCGCTGGAAGCCGAGGGCCAAGCGCTCTGGCAACGCTTGCGCCGCGCCGCGCCTGATCTCATGCTGGCTGAAACGCCCTCCTTCGAGAGCGCGGATCTTGAACAGATCGAGCAGCGCCACGCGACCCTGCTGCTGCGCCTGGAGGCCGATGGCGCGAGGTCGCGCCTGGAAG
>JAJPKG010000085.1 GCA_021323815.1 Pseudomonadota bacterium | reverse complement strand
TCCCCCGGCAGCCCCCAGCATGCTGCCCCCGATCTTGACCACGCAGGGAGCCGATGTGAGGGCGCGAAGCGGCGTGGATGCGGCATTCAGGCGTTCTTGCACGCTCACGGCCACAGCCCCCCGCTCTCAAGCCCTGCTGTTTCCGGCCAGCCATAGCGCAAGTTCGCGTTTTGGATCGCCTGCCCCGCGCCGCCCTTCATCAAATTGTCGATGGCGCTGACGATGATCGCTCGCCCGCGCGCTTCATCCACTGCCAGATGCAGCAGGCAGCGGTTGGTGCCACGCACCCACGCGGTTTCCGGCGGTCGGTCGATAATCTGCACGAACGGCTCGCGGGCGTAGCGTGCCTGATAGGCTTCCATCACTTGCGCGGCGCGCACCCCTGGGCGCAGCGTGACATAGCATGTCGCCAAAATGCCCCGGTTCATCGGCACCAGATGTGGTACGAACGTGATCTGCGGTGTTGCTCCATCCCTTGCAAATTTGCCTAATTCCTGTTCCATCTCCGGCAGGTGCCGGTGACCCCCCAGGCCATATGCTGCCACGCTGTCGTGCGTCTCAGCGAAGTGGAAGCGCCGCGAGGGCGAGCGCCCGCCGCCGCTGATGCCGGTCTTGGCATCGACGACGATCTGCGATTCGATCAGCCTTTCGCTGATCGCCGGGGCCAGCGCCAGGATCGCTGCCGTCGGAAAGCAACCGGGATTCGCGATGAGATCGGCCCTGCGCAACGCCTCGCGCTCCCATTCACACAGGCCATAAACGGCTTCGGGCAGCAGATCCGGCGCGGGGTGGGGCTGATGATACCACTGTGCATAGAGCGTACGCTCCCGCAGGCGGAAATCTGCTGAGAGATCGATGACGTGCCGCCCCTCGCGGCGGCATTCCGCGGCCAGGGTTCCGGCGGGGCCATGCGGCACGGCGATGAAAACCAACTCAGCTTCGCTCACGCGCTCGCTGATGACGAGATCCGCCCCCGGCAGCCCGGCTAGCGCGGGCAAGGCTCGGTTCAACGTGCAGCCGACTTCGGTGCGCGCCGTCGCTTCGGTCAGGCGCAGGTGCGGATGTGACGCGATCAGGCGCGCAAGGTTCGCGCCCTCATAGCCGGTGACGCCGATGATGGCGCAGGGAATGTGAGAAGAAGCGGGCATCCGATCCTCCGTCAGAGAGAATGCCCGGCGACATTGCAGCGGGAATGGTGGAAGACGGCATTGTCGTCCAATGCGTGGGCTATGGCAACCAGTATAGCATATCCGCGTCAAGCCGTTTGCACGAAAACGCGCGGCTGAGGCAGGGGTAAGCCATCTTCTTGAGCGAACTGAAAATAATTTCCCAGCGCGTTCCGGCCCCGCGCTGATGCCTCTTCATCCACGCCGATCAACATCCATTGTTGAGTCCACTGCCAGGGGTGCGCCGGCGATAGTGCTCCGCGCCGTGCTGCCGTTGCCCAGCTGGAAATTAGATGGGATGATGTTCCAGCGGATCTTGAACTTGAGGATGCGCAGCACGGATGTATCGATCTGCTGCTGCGTCACCGCGCCGGTGTGCAGCGCATTCTCGATCAAGTTCATCGTCTGTCGCGTCTGCCCCTCGCTATACGCTCCCAGCAGCAGGTCGGTGCCGGCCTCAAAGGCGAGCAGCCCAGCATGGGGAATGTCATATTTATAAGACAGACCGCCCATGAAGAGCGCGTCAGACACCACCACGCCGTTATACCCAAGCTGCTGGCGCAACAGACCGTTAATCACCTTTGGCGAGATGCTGGTCGGCAGATTCGGGTCTAGCGCCGGAATGAGCATGTGCGTCGTCATGATCATGCTCACCTTGTTCTGGGCGATCAACGTTTTATAGGGTACCAGTTCGGTGTCTTCCATCTGCGCGAGCGTGCGGTTGATAAACGGCAGCGCGTGGTGCGGATCGGTCGAGGACGATCCCAGGCCGGGATAGTGCTTGATGCAGCCGGCGACGCCGGTGGAATAGAGGCCGTCGAGGAAGTTGCTGGCCATCGTGGTCACATAGCCCGGTGTGCTGCCAAAGGTGCGCCCCTGCAAGATGGGATTATTCGGATTGGTCAGAATATCGACGACGGGGCCGAAATCAACATTGATGCCAACTGATGCCAGCGCACGCCCGTCATTGACACCTTTCAGATATGCCTGATGCGGGTCGCCCGTCGCGCCCACTTGCGCTTCTGACGGCTGGGGCGGCAGCGCGCTGCTCAACACGTCGAAGCCCTGGTCGCCCTCGAAATCCGCCGCCATGATCATCGGGATCTTCGACGCGCTCTGCATCTGCTGGACGAAGTTGCGCACCCCCGCCGCGTCCATGCCGCCACTGGTCACGAAAAATCCACCGATATGATCCTGCGCGATCATCGTCGTCATGTCGGCATTCATGCTGTGGTCTTGCGCCATCGGGATGATCAGTTGCCCGACCTTTTCATCCAGCGTCATCTTTGACAAAATATCGCTCGCCAGGCTGTTGATGAAGGCGGCGCGCGCGTCAGCCTCGAACTGCGCCGTCTGAGACGGCCTGTTTGCCAGCAGCACGCCGCGATTCAGCAAAAACATGGTAGCTGCCGCCCCCAGCGCGACGGTCATGATCCATCGCGTCACGCCGCGTGCGGTGAAGCGATGGCGACGGGGCTGCGCGCGCATCTTGCCCGACGTATAGGCGCGTTCCAGCGCGCGGGCATAGGCTTCATCCGGCCAGGCGGGCATCACGGCGCGCGAAGGGCGCGTGGCGGCGTGCGGCGTGGGTCGTGATGAAGTGGGATGCAGTGGGCGCGAGCGCATGCGAGAGCCTCCGTTGCAAGATAAACCGGCGATTGTGACCAGCCCCCATCATACCATAGCTGGACAAGATGCTAAACGAGCATCATACTATTGGGGGATACGCCCAGCAGGGCTTCGCGCAGCAGCGGCACAGGCGGCGCGCCGAATGCCAGCATGGCATCGTGCAATTGCCGCACCGACCATGTGGGATGCGCACGCTGCAACTCTGCGCGCAGGCGCAAAAACAGCAGCTTGCCCAGCGTATAGTTCAGGTAGCCGGGCGAGCGCGCCCCGCGCATGGCCTCTTGCTGCGCGCGAATCGGCGTGAAAAACGCCTCGCGCATGATGAATTCCGTCGCTTCGTCCACCGACATTTGCCCCGTGTGCAGGCGCAGCGCCACCAGGAAGCGACAGTCGCGCAGCAACGCCATGCTCAACTGTTGTAACTCGAAATGCGGATCATCCGCGCCGTAGCCCTGCTCAATCATCAGTTGCTCAACGTAATGCGCCCAACCTTCAATGAAGGATGTGCTGGTGAAAAGCTTGCTCACCGGCGTCGGCGCGTTCAGCAGGTGCAGATATTGCAGGAAGTGGCCGGGCCACGCCTCATGAATGCAGGTATTCGCCAGGCCGGGGATGGAGTGCTTGGCCATCCATGCTTCCTGTTGCGCTGCCGACCACGCGGGATCGGGCAGGGTGAGGTAAAAATAGGCTTCGGTGCCGGCACGCTCAAAGGGGCCGGGAACGTCCATGAAGGCCGAGCCGTTGCGCATATAGGGCTGGGTTTCGGCAACCTGGCAGCGACGCTCGCCGGGCACCGTGACGATCTCATGCGCGATCAAAAACTCGCGGATCTCCTCGCAGAGCGCCCGTGTCTGCGCCAGCACCGCTTCCACCGGCGGGTGGCGGCGTCCCAGTTCGGCCATCGCCTCCGCCGGGGTTTTGCCCATCCGCCCGGCCACTTCCAGCATGCGGTCGTGGTTGCGCGCCAGGTCAGCCTCGCCCATCGCCAGAAGCCGCTCCAGCGGCAGATCCACCAGCTCGCCGGTGCTGAGCATCCCGCGCAAAATCTCGCCGCCGATGGCGAGTTCATCGGTGGTGTGGGGGGCCAGCGAGCGCAACTCATTGGTGAAGGCGCGATAGGCACTCGCGGCGGCGCGGTTCGCTTTCTGAAAGCTCGCCAGCAACGCGGAATCGCCCACCGGCTGTACCGCACCGATGAGTGTTCCCGTGTGAAAATGCGCCAGGCTCTCAAACGTGGCGACGCTCTGCTGCAACAGCGGCAGCGGCAGTCGCTTCACCAGATGCGCGCGTGCCGCCGCCAGGATGTCGGGAATGGCGGCGCAGTGGCGAATGATGGCGCGCACCCGCTCCGCCAGCGGCGCGTAGTTGCGCTTGACATAGATCGAGACATCCAGCAGCGGAACATAGGTGAGGGGATTGGTCTCATGCGGTCGCCAGATCTCCCAAAAGAACCGCTCGCTGCGTACCTGTGCCAGCGCCAGGCGAGCGTCCCAGCGCAGCTCGTCTTCCGCGCCCAGCCGGGGCATGTCGCCAAGCACGCGATGGCTCTGCATCGGTTGCGAGGCAATGGCCCCCAACTCCGCCTGGAAGCGACGCAACCCCTCCAACCGGCGCGCGATGCCGGCGCTGCTCCAATCTGCCGCGAACCCATCGAACTGATGCAATCCGGCTTTCACCGCCAGATAGGGATGCATGGCGAAATAATCATCCAGATAGGCCGCGATGGGTGCGGCTGAGGGGTAGTCGTCGGGGATCGCCGCCACGCTCCGCTCCTTCGCCATTGAAAGGATATGACGATGCTGCATCGGATGCAGGAAATTGCGCTGATTGAAGGCAAGTATCGCAAATTCCTGAGTGTTTGTCAAGCTTCATGAGGATGGGAAGACGGGAACGCGAAGAAATCGAAGGGCGCGAAGAGCATGAATAGCAGCAAAGAAGAAGCAACGACGAATCAGTCAAATCGAATGAGGGCGTTCTTCAAAAAATCCTTCGTGTTTCTTCTTCATCTGCACGTCCTTCGTGTTCCCGTCCTTTAGCCAGATCCTCAGGTGTGTTCAGATTGTGCAGCGATTGCAGCCTGGGATCGAACCGGCGCAGTTCATCCGCTGTGATGCAGCGCGTGGCAATGCTCGCCAGCCAGTCCATCATCTTGTGCTTGCCGGCTGCCAGTTGAGCGCGAGCCGAGGCCAGGCATGAGCGGCGATATACCGCGCAGAGCGGTTCCATCTGCCCGTTCGCGTTCAGCGGCACGACGGCATCCACGTCTGATGCGAGCGCCTGTGCTGCCAGGTGGCGCAGCAGCGGTGGTTGCAGGAAGGGCATGTCGCAGCCCAGCAACAGCGCGTGCGAGGTCGTCATCACCGCCAGCCCGGCAGCAAGCCCCGCCAGAGGTCCTGCGCCGGGAAATTCATCCGCAACACGTGGCAGTTGCAGCCAGGCATACACCTCCGGCGTGTTCGTGCTGAGGATGATCTGTGGCGTCACGGCGCGGGCTGCGCCGACAACTATCTCAATCAATGTCGGCCCGTCGGGTTCCAGCCGCAGCAGCGCCTTGTTGCGCCCCATGCGCCGGCTCTGCCCTCCGGCCAGGATGATGGCGGTCATGTCCATACTCGACTTTTCTTCTATTTCCGTTGATTTTTCGGCGGACTGCAAATGATCGTGTTACAACCTTTGCCTGCCCTTGCATCCGCAGGGGCTAAAGCCACAGCGGCTTTACGGGCTTTCTGTAAGGGCGAGCGCCCAAACATGATCCGGTGGCGCGCTCAGGTGCGATCGCGCCACCGGATCGATCTATCAACACCGGCTTCTAGCCGCCGAGGCCGGACAGTAGAGACAACCCGTTGTTGATGGGCGTCCAGGTCTTGCCGAGATCCGTGCTCTTGGCCGGACCCTTGCCCTGGTCGAGCGACGAGGTATAGACCGTCTTGTCGCTGCTATAGTTGGGCGAGAAGAGGAAGGCCGGCTCGTTCGACCCGCGCTGCGTCACCGGGCCGCTCTGGGTCCAGGTGTTGCCGCCGTCGGTTGAGGTATAGGTGCCGTGCGGCGCACTGCTGCCGTTATCCACCGCCGCGCTCACCAGCACAATCGTCTTATCCTGGCTGTAGGCGGGCGAGAAGGCGAATTCCGCGATCTGATCCGGCGTCACCGGCGTCTTGATTGTATTCCAGCTTTGGCCGCCGTTCGTGGAAATCTGCGCACTGCTCGCGCCCGCGACGATGACCGTCTGATCGTTGGCGTAATTGGTTGAAAGCGCCACGACCGTCTGGCGGCCATCCAACACCTTGTTCCACGTGCTGCCGCCATCGGTGGACTTATACAGTGCAGGGGCCAGGTTCACGGTGAAGGTGGCGAAGATGGTCTTGTCGGTCTTGAAGCCCGGCGACACTACGAAAAGGTCAGGATCTCCCGCGCCCTGCGGGCCGGCTTGCGTTGTCCAGGTGTTGCCGCCATCGGTTGACGTGTAAAACGCGCCGTTGCTGCTGGGGCAGCTTGGGGCCGCAGTGGTGGACGTGCCCGTTGACCCACTGGTGGTTGAGGTTGAGGAAGAAGAGCCGCTGTTGCCCTGGTTATCGACAGCGAAAACGGTGTGGTCGCTGGCGAAATTGGGTGAGATGGCTTTGGTGATGACGCAAAGCGGGGTCCAGGTTGCGCCGCCGTCGGTGGACATCGTGTTGCCCAGGAAAAGCGTCTTATCTGAGGCGAAACCCGGCGACACCAGCAGGTCACCGCGATGTGTCGCCGTTTCGTCGCTGACCTTATTCCACTTGCTGCCATCGAAGGTATAAAGCGCATTGCCGCTGTCGGCCAGCAGTTGCGTGCCGCTGGCACCGTTCACGGCGACGAGGCTGTTGACGATGTAATCGCACGTCTGAGGCGTGCATTGGTTGCCGGTGAGACCCGACAGATCGCACCCGCTGAGGGCGAACGCGGCCACCAAAGCGGCTGCCACGCCTGCGATCAGGGGACGCAAAGCCGCGCCCCGCAACAGATGAGCTGGCATCTACAATGATCTCCTTCAAAGGCTTGCCCGATATCTCCCCCTGCGTGCAGGACGGGCGTCTTACGTTGAGCATAGCAATCCCCGGCCCGCCTGACAAGGCAGATGCCCACAATTCGTGAAGGGTGTGAGGCATTTCACCTTTGTTTGTGGTTTCCACTGTGAGCCATGTCACAGCGCGGCGTAAAGTGATCTGCATCACTAGGAAAAATGCTTACAGACGCATGGTTTATGCAGTATGCTTTGACCATCTGCCCCGGTGCGCAGCCATCGGGGAAATTCACGGCAACCGGTTTTATTTCAGAAAGGGGGAGCGACGGAGGCTGACGCCCTGGCACATGCAGCAGGAAGCGCACACCCCGTCGTGAATGGATGCGGAACGCACACACCTTTTGGTCCCGGTGGACGCCTCGGCTGGGGGCGTTGTTGATCATTCCGGCCCTGCTGGTTTCTGCCTGCTCTCTGCAAGGCGGCAACATCACGACGACCGGCGGCAATGGGCAATTGACCGGCGCGTGTGCCGGCGACCACCATGCCACCCAAACCACCACCTCCGGCGATCTCGGATCGCCTGTCAGCGGCTCAACCGGCACCGTGCCGGCCTCGCAGCATATTCACCTGAATATTGCGCTGAACGTCAACTATGACGCGCTCTCCGCGTGCATTCAGAGCTTGCACGATCCTTCGTCGCCCAATTACGGTCTGACGCTCAGCCCTCAGCAGATCGCCTCGAGCTTCGCGCCTTCGTCCTCGGACGTGGCGAAGGTGACGAACTATCTCACCGGCTTCGGCCTGACGGTGTCGCAGACCTACGCCACCGATGCCGCGCTGAGCGTGGACGGCACGGCGGCGCAGGTGGAAAAAGCCTTCAACGTGCAACTGCTGACCACCGCGAACGGCGGCTATGGTCCCAACCAAGCCCCGTCGCTGCCCAGCGACATTCAGGGCTTGATCTCCAGCATCACGGGCCTCAAGACCGAAGGCGCGGCGCACTGCAACATCGACAATCCCAAAGATGGCCAGAACTGCGGCTTGATCCACCATTTCGCCCACTTCACCGTGCCGAAGGTGGCCCCGCGAACGGCGAAAGTGGCGCAAGATAACACGGATTGCACGCTGGATATCCTCGGCACGCCGATCTCTGGCTCCATCCCATCCACTCCCTTGCTGCGCGCTCAAGACATCTCCAATGCCTATGGGTTGGATAACCTCTATAAAGCGGGATACAACGGCAAAGGCACCTCCATCGGCCTCGTCGAGTTCGACACCTTCCTGCCCTCAGACCTGTCGAACTATGAGCGCTGCGTGGACAAAGAAGTCGGCGCAACGCGCGGCTGGAAGACCTTCTCAGATAGCCGCGTGCAAGTGGTCAATGTCGATGTCGGCTCCAGCGATCCGGCGGCCACTTCCGGCCCCGGCGCGGGCGAAGCCACGCTGGACTTCGAGCTTGCTGCCGGCCTGACCAGCTCCGACACCAATCTGATCGACTATTACGCGCCGAACAACAACAACTGGGAAGCTGAGTTCCAGGACATCCTGCACAAAGTTGCCAGTGACAAGAAGGTGACGGTCCTTTCCATCAGCTATGGCGACTTTGAGCGCGACCTGACCCCCTCCTATATGGCGTCGGTCAACGACACCATGAAGATTCTGGCGGCGGAAGGCATCAGCACCTTTGTGGCCAGCGGCGACTGCGCGGCGTATGGTGCCGGCCAGTTCGGCAACCGCGATGTTGATTTTCCGGCCAGCGCGCCCTATGCCATCGCGGTCGGCGGCACCACGCTGAACACCGGTGGCACGGTTCTGACGGGCGGTGCCTTGCAGGGCCGCCAGGATGAAACCACCTGGGTGGATGATAGCGCCAACGGCAAGTCGGCCTGTCAGAACACGTGGGGTTCCGGCGGCGGCGTAAGCGTCGTGCCCAGCTTCACCATGCCGTCGTGGCAAAAAGGCCCTGGCATCAGCAACCAATATAGCACCGGCGCGCGCCAGCTGCCGGATGTGTCGGCTGCGGCCATCAACATCTCGTTCTACTACAGCGCCATCCCCGGCACCCCGCTGTGGCTGGGCGTCGGTGGCACCAGCGCGGCGGCTCCCATCTGGGCGGCTGGCACCGACATCGTGAACCAGGCGCTGGCGGCGAAAGGCAAGCCCCCCATCGGCGGTCCGCAGACGATCTATCAACTGGCGAACAGCAGCAACTATAGCAGCGCGTTCTTCGACGTGACGAAGGGTGACAACCTCTTCTATAAAGCCGGCCAGGGCTGGGATTATCCCAGTGGTTGGGGTACCCCCAACTTCGACAAGATTGTCAGCGCGCTGGGCGGTTAGCACAGAGACTGACATAACGCACACGGCTCCCGGTGAGATATCCATCGGGAGCCGTGTTGCTTGGTTGCGTGCTACCCAGGAACTAGGTATAGTGTATGGGCATATCCACCGGCGTGGGCGCGGCCAGCTTGCGCGCGGCACGCACCGCCTTGCTCATGCGCCGCGTGGCACGGATGACGGCGGCGATCTTCGAGATGCCGCCGACCACAGGCAGCATCGCCAGGCCGTT
>JAJPKG010000372.1 GCA_021323815.1 Pseudomonadota bacterium | reverse complement strand
TGCCGCTGGGGAATACGCTGGGGGTGCTGGCAGCAACAGTGGTCGCGCTGGCGCTGGCAACGGTGCGTTTTGCGCGCAAAGATATCGGGCGCTGATGCTAATAAAGAGAGCCGGAGAAGCATGAAACTTCTCCGGCTCGCGCTGCGTAGGTTGGCACACCAGCACCAACCGTGCTCAGCGCATCACTCAAGCGTCGAAACGCTAGCGACTCGCACCTGCCATCGGATTCACGGTGCGGCGAGCTTTGAGATAACCTACGCAGTTATGACTACAACTCACGTCCACACCACCTCCTTTCAACGATTAGGACTATACCATCTTTGCGTCGCGCTTGTCAAGCGATTTCGCGTGGCGCGCCGAAAACTCATCCGAGTTGAAGCGATTGATTGTATGTAAAGAATATGAGAACTCTTGCAGGGAAGTGTATCATTTCGCGCGCCGTGCGTGTCTCATATCGCGTATTCTGAAATAGGACGGCGAAGGAGCGCGAGCGCGCCAGGCTAGCCTGAAACTTGCGCGGGAGTGCAACGGTGATGCGTATCACCCTCAGAGGAAGTCATCCATCACCTCTGCGCAGAGCGATGTCACATTCGGGGAGCAGAATACGTCTGGTAAGGGAGGATGAACAGACCATGACGAAAGTCATGCGGTGTTCCCCAGCTACACCGAGAAGAAATTCAGGTGAACACCTGATAGACACCTAATACTTCATTTGGTATACTAATGAACGAACGGTGAACAAGTGCAGAACACTGCTCGTTCTGCCGATGATGAGTGATAGCGTCTTTGCCAGTTGGTGAATTCCGGTTCCGCAGTGAGGATCGGAAGAAGGAGAGCCAGCGATGATGAATCGGAATGGACATGTCGCCGTGAAACAGCGTGCCGATGACGCCCTGGAAGCCGTGCTCGCGGCGAACGCGACGGTTGCAGACGGAGTGGCGCAAAACGGGGAAGCAGTGGAACCAGAGGACGCGCCCGAAGAAGCGTATGTCGATGTGGCCACGCCGGTTGAGAATGAGCTGGAAGACCTGACCACCGAAGAACTAGACGCGCTTTATGGCAGCGGGGCCGGCACCTATGGCGGGGCGGACGGCAGCGAGGACGCCTTCCAGAGCTACCTGCATGACATTCGCGGGCTGTCGCTGCTGTCGCATGATGAAGAATTGAAGCTGGCCAAGCGCGCTGCCGCAGGCGATCTGCGCGCGCGCCGCCGGTTGGTGGAAGCGAACCTGCGCTTGGTCATCGCCATCGCCCGCCGCTACACCAACAGCGGGGTGCCCTTGATCGATCTGATTCAGGAAGGCAATATGGGCCTGATGCGCGCGGCGGAAAAGTTCGACTGGCGGCGCGGCTGTCACTTCGGCACCTATGCCACCTGGTGGATTCGCCAGGCCATCTCGCGCGCAGCGGGGGAGCAATCGCGCCTGATTCACCTGCCGGAGCACGTGGCCACGCGCCTGCGCAAGGTGCGCCGCGTCGCCGCGCAGATCAGCCAGGAAAGCGGGCAAGATCCGCTGCCGGAACAGATCGCTCAGGCCGCGAACATGCCACTGGAAGAAGTGGACGACCTGCTGCACGTGACCGAGCAGCCCGTCTCGCTGGATGCCCCCTCGGATGTGGATACGCGCCTGTCGCTGGCCGACACGCTGGAAGATCCCGGCACGCTGGCCCCGGCGGATATCGCCTCGCAACATCTGCTGGGCGAGGAATTGCATCGGGCGTTGGCGAGCCTGACCCAGCGCGAGCGCGATGTGATTCGCCTGCGTTACGGCATTGGTGATGGTCGCAGCCGCACGCTGCTGGAAGTGGGCAAAGACCTGGGCATCTCGCGCGAGCGCGTGCGTCAGCTAGAGATGGTAGCCCTCGCCAAACTGCGCCATGCCGCCACATCGCAAAAGATGCGCGACGTGGGGTAGATGCCTTCGGACTTATGAGGGCGGTTCATGCGATGCACCCGCCCACCTGATTCCGTAGGGGCGATGGCGTGCCTCGCCCGCTTCACCTTCATGTTTCCTGTTTCATTGCGCCGTCATGTCTCTTTGCGCGGCACGGCCATTCCCTGTGCCGCTGGAATTGTTTTATCATTTGAGTTAAAGGGATGTGTTTCACATTGGGACATGTGCCATGCTACGAAAGATTCAAGTGGCGGCGACGGTGGCCGCGACAGTTTTCAGCGTGGGAGCGCTTCTGGATCTGGTGATGGAGCGCGCGGGCAAGCTTGACCCTGCCGCGATCTCCGGTGGCACATTTCCCTTATCTGATCTGCCCTTCGCGCCCGAAATCTCCGGCACCATCGCGTTTTTGGCGGCAGGCGCGCTTGTGCTTGCCGCGCTCTGCGCCCAGGCGAGCGTGCTTTCCAGCTTGCATGCCGGCATCGCTGATCTGGATCGCTGGCGGCGCATGACATGGGGTGCAAGCATCGCCGAAACCGCCGGGTGCCTACTTTTCGTTTTCAGCGGCACGCTGATCTTTCTGCCCTCGGCGCTGGCGCTGTTGCTGGTGGGCGTGGCCGAACTGGCGACGATCTGGCGCGATATGGAACGGCGCTCTGGGCGACATGTGCGTCATGTGGTCACGAACGGACAGCGCTCGCATCCCTGACGCTACGACGCGATGACGTGCCAGGTTTTGCCGCCGTCCAGGCTTTCCACCGCGTCGGGCGGGGAATAGAAGCCGGCGTAGAGGTGCTGATCGCTATCCGGCGCGATCAGCAGCGCCGAAGGAAACGATGTTTCCAGCACGGATTGCTGGTTCCAGGTCACGCCGCCGTCACTGCTCAGCCAGACCTGATTGCCCGCCAGACCGTAGAGGACGCCGGCGCGCTGGCGGCTGATGACGATGGTGGTGAAAGGCGCGTCGGAAACAAGGCCGCTGACGCGGGTGAAGCTCTGGCCGTCATCGCTGGAATGATAGACGCCGTCATCCGCCGCCAGAAAGATATCGTGCGGGGCAGCGGGCGAAACAGCGATGGCATGCACGCCGCTGACACCCCCGATCTGGTTCCACGTCGCGCCGCCGTCCGCGCTGCGATAAAGCCCCAGGCTGCCGCCCAGCAACAGCAGTTGCGGATTCGCCGGCGATTGCCACACGGCGCGCAGATCTTCTTGATTCGAGACGGGGGCGCGCAGCAGCTTCCAGGTGTGGCCGTCGTCATCCGTCTGATACAGTCCCTTGCCGACGCAGATAACAAACCACGATTTCACCGCCGCGCCCGCCACGATGGCATAGTGATGGACATCCGGCGTCACCCCTTGCGGATCGCTTGCCTGAGTCCAGGTGCGACCATCATGGGTGATAGACACATAATCGCGTCCAAAGTTGGGATCTTCTCCGATGATGCCGAGGGTTCCGCTGGCAAGAGGGCTGACGGCAATCGAGAGGATCATCAGGGTGTGAAACTGGCCGCGCTTTTCGGGCCAGCTTTTGCCATCATCCGTGCTGGTGAAAAGCCCATAGTGCGAGCCGAGATAGATGATCCCCGGATGCGCGGGATCAACTGCCATCGTGTGCAGGTGCTGGTCGGGATTCGACAGCGGGCGACCCGCGACGGTGGGATCGGTACCAATGGGCTGCGTCGTGAAAAAGCCGCGCCCCAGGAGGGCGGCGATGACGACGATCAGCGCCAGCACCGGCCCCCAGATATAGGGACGCGGCTTCAGATAGGCCAGGCTGCGATCCAGCCAGTCTTGCTCTTCTTCGTATTCCGGCGCGGCGGCTTCGGTTTCCGCCGGCTGCGCGTTCTCATCAATTTGTGTCATGGATGAGCCAAACCTTGGAGCTGTTCTACCTCGATTGTACCATCCATGACACGCCGTTCCGGTGAAGATTTGGAGAAGATTCTTCAGGCGAACTCGTCGCGCAGGGGGCGGGCGATCTCGTCGGCCATGCGCCGCGCGATGCCGGGGGCAAAAGGCGAGCGCAGATAGAGCACCAGATGCGTCGCACCGACCTGGATGAAGCCGCGCAGCGCGTCGCGCCCGGCGGCAAGATCGTTGGGATTGATGATGATCTGCACCGAACGCTCGATGGCGGCGGGATCGCGCCCGATGGCTGCGCAGTGTTCGTTGAGGATGGCGCTTTTGCGGGCGAAATCTTCCGGGCTGGTCGAAAGGCCATTCCAGATGTCGGCATAGCGTGCCACCACACGCAAAGTCAGTTGCTCGCCGCTGCCGCCGATGACGAACGGCGGATAGGGCTTTTGCACCGGCTTGGGTTCGCAGCGCGCGTCGGTCAGTTGATAATATTTTCCCTGGAAGGTGACTTCCGGCTCGGTCCACAGACGGCGAATGACCTCGCACGCCTCGCCCAGCCGGCGGATGCGCTCGCCCGGCGCGTAAAGCGGGATGCCATAGGCGTTGTGTTCCTGCTCGTTCCACGCCGCGCCGATGCCGAAATCCAGCCGGCCATGCGAGATGTGATCGACCGTCGCGCCCATGTTGGCCAGCACGGCGGGATGCCGGTAGGTGTTGCCTGTCACCATCACGCCCACGCGCAGGCGTTGCGTCTGCGCGGCCAGTGCGGCAAGCAGCGTCCAGCCTTCCAGGCAAGGGTCGCTGGTGTCGGGGACGTTAATGGGATAGAAATGGTCGAAGACCCAGGCATGCTCAAAGATGTCGATGCCGTCGGCCTCGCGCCACACGCGCAGGATGTCGTCATAGGTGGTGTTTTGCGGCATGGTCTTGATGCCGAAACGGAGATTCATGGTGTTTCCTTTCAGTGGGGTGGGGCGATTCAATCGATCACCTGCAACATGCGGTCGGCGGTCTCATAATCGCTTGTCTCCCAGTCGTCGTGGGCATCCGGCGCGGGTACCCAGGGCGGGAGATCGAACAGCAGGCGATGCGCCAGCGCGGCGACATAGGGTTCGTAGGAACGACGCAGCTCAACTAGGCGGGCTTCTGCCTCCTTCTCGTCGCGAAAGCGAATGCCTTCCCCGCGCAGGATGTCGCAGACGCGCTGGAAATCGGCGTGCGGCAGGCGGTCGATGCGCTGCTTGGGCGAAGCCTGGAACGATTGGCTGAGGTCCACGGCGGCATGGCGGGCGATGGCGAAGGTCAGCCGCGCGGGCTGCATGGGAATCTCGTTGATGCCGACCATCACCAGGGCGCACACATCCAGAATCATCGCCAGCGCGGCAACCCAGGATTGATTTTCGTGCTGCGAGCGGAAATAGCCCAGGAAGGGATACGAGAGGTGGCTTTCGAGCAATTCCGCCGACCAGCGCTCCCAGTCGCGCAGAAATTGCGTCAGGCCCTCGCGGTCGTTCTCGCAGTGGCGGCGCAGCATCTCCACCGCCGAGGGTGGCGAACCGGCGCGGGCATCCAACAGCGAGATATTCACTTCGCGGCGCGAAAAGGCTTGATACAGCACCGGCAGATAGCCAATGACCAGCGCCAACAAACCGAAGCCGGTGGCCGCTTCGATGACGGTGAGAAAGCGCGCCAACGGCGAGAGCGGCGTCACATCCCCCAGCCCCAGGGTAAAGATGGTGGTGCCGCTCATATACAATTCCGTGGGAAATGTCACCGGCCCGGTCGGGTTCGACAGATGCGATCCCGCTGCCCATTGCAGCCCGGCAAACGCGATGATCAACAGCACCATCCACGTGGCCAGCAGAATGATCAACGAGAGCGGCCCAAACGGTCCCAAAATGCGATCGCGCCGGCGCGCATCCTTGATATGGGGTACAATGAGGCGGAACGGCAACCAGATGATACGAAAAATCAGGCGCGACAGCCGAAAACGCCGCGAAACGCGACGCGGCAACAAAACCGTCTCAAAGGCATCCCACAGGACGCCGATGATCCCGGCGATGGCGGCGATGGCGATCAGCACAGCCATGTGAACAAAAACCCTTTCCGGTGACAGCCCGACGATGACGACGCACAGTGTGTTATGATCAGATATGGTAGCACGTCCGCATGGCGGAGTGACACCGCAATTTGGCCAGGTACCCACGCGCGAGCGCGGGATGAGAATAGATAGACGATATGGCAGAATTATCAGTGGTCCAGCGCGGGCGGCTGGTGTTGGCCGCCGTTCTGGCGGTTTTCATCATCATCGGAATCGCCCTGCTTGCGCGCGGCGGGGGTGGGAATCCGGCCAGCGCGGGCGGCTGCGTGGTCAGCAGCGCCCACAGTCCCGCGCAGGTGAGCGGCAACTTCGCGGAATACACCATGCCGCACCCGCAGAGCGACCTGATGTCGCCGGCCATCGACGCGCAGGGCAACATCTGGTTCGGCGAGATGGGCGGCAACCGGCTGGGCATGCTGAATCCCAAGACGCAGACCGTCACTGAATGGGTGCCCCCGCAGGGGCAGAGCGGCATCATGGGCATTCAGGTGGACGCGCAGGGCAACGTGTGGTATGCCGAACTGAACGCCAGCCACATCGCGCGCTTCACGCCGTCGAATTGCCATTTCACCATATTTCCCCTGGCGGCGGTGAACGGGCGGCAGGCCGCGCCGAACGGGATAAGCATCGCGCCGGATGGCTCGGTGTGGTTCACCCAAGAAGGCAACGACCGCGTGGGCCGGATCGATCCCGCGACGGGCAACATCACCGAATATGATGTGCCGAACGGCGGTGCTGGGCATCCTGCCGTACCTTATGGCATCGTGGTGGCGCATGACGGCACGGTGTGGTTCACCGAGTTGGTCGGCAACAGCATCGACCGGCTGGATCCCAAGACAGGCAGCATCACGCGGTTGCCGCTGAACGCGCCGCAGGGCGAGCCAAACAGCATCACTGTCGGGCCTGACGGCATCATCTGGTTCACCGAGATGACGCCGGGCATCCTGGGGCGTGTTGATCCCGCGACGAATGCGATTTCCTATCATCCGGTGCCGACGACGCATGGCCCGGTGGCGCAACTGTATGACGTGCAGGTAGACGCGCACGGTCGGGTGTGGCTCACCAGCAGCGGCGCGAACGCGCTCTTCCGCTTCGATCCCTCATCGCAGTCGTGGACGGCCATTACCCTGCCACAGCCGAATAGCGTTCCCTATGGCCTGGTCTTCGGCTCCAACGGCGCGGTGTGGTTCACCGAGGGGGGCATCAACGCGAACCGCGTGGGGATGTATCAAGGGCCGTGACGACTATACCACAATGGTCATCATCCCTCGTCTGAATGACGATCTCGTCCGTATACGGAAGCGAAGGGTCTGATTTCAACGAGGGAAGTGCTATGCGTTAAAGTGGTGGACTGAGGAGGAAGGAGGAGTGTTCCCCTTGCTTCAAGGATAGCCATCATGCCCGAACCAGTGTATTCCAGCGATCTGATCGATGTGGAACCGCGGATTCTGCCTGCTCAGCGAGGGGGATGCCCACGCCGGGCAGGCAGAATCCTGAATGCTCTCTGGCATCAGCAACGCACGGGCTGCCAGTGGCAGATCCCGACCCAACAAGCAATGGTGCCTTTCAACACTCGTTGCTTGGTCTGAGATTGCAGTGAGCAAAAAAACTATGCAGCGGCTTTTGTGGGGCGCATCGCCACAAAAATGCCAACGGCGACGAAGATCGCGCCGAGGACGAGAGCAGCGATCAGACGCTTGATATGCAGCTCGCCTGCACCGAAATCAAAAAGATACAGGCCCAGCAAAGCGCCGAGGACGCCCAAAGCGGTGATGGCACCGCCGATGACTTTGTTATCCACTTTGCGAACTCCTCTTTCGGGGGAATTGGCCTTACTGTATCATCATTTGCTTGTAAGTCAAGCGGATGAAGAAGAATGGCCAGAGCGTTATGTGTTTGTGATGCTGAACTGCTTATCTTGGTCAAACGTTTGCTTGGCCGGCGTAGCATAGCTCAGCAGCGTTTTGGCCGGATCGCCACGTTGAATAATCAGCGTGACGGTGATGTGGTTGCCCGCCTGCTTTTGAATGGCGTACTGGTACAATCCTCCTTTGACGACCCCTGGCACGCGCCACCGCAACGTGATGGTGAGCGGCCCCGCGTTTTGATAAACGTAGACGAATCCGCCCCACATCGCGCGCTGCGGTTCATCGCTGGTCAATGCGCCGATCCCGGCAGTGTCACTGCTCAGCAGTGTGCTTCCCGCTGGCACATAAACCCGCAGATAATCGCGATAGCCGGGAAAGTTTGGATAGGTTGGCGCATTGGTGGGATTGACAAAATTATAGGTTAGCTTGAGGCTGTGCAGCGCCGAGCCGTCATCGCCAAGCTGCACCGTGTCAGCAATCTGTTCCTGCACAAACGTGTTTTGCTTGCCGGAAAGGTTCGTATCCACGACAAACAGGCCGTCACCTGGTCCCCGTTGCATCGTCGAATCCACATGCTGCGCCGTCAAGAACTGCTCCACCGTTGAATTGGCTGAGTAGATCTGAATATCTTTAGTCTTAAGATCGTCGAGTGCTTGGCGAGCCAGTGATATCAGCTTGCTTTGAGGCAGGGAATGCAATCGATCTTGCAGCGCGCGACCAAGCAACGCGGTGAACCGTTTGCGTGTTGATGAAAGTTGATCAGGCGGCGGCAAATCAGTTCCGCCCTGGCCGGTGTAGTGCTCTTGAAAGCGATGGATGGTCGCTTCGAGATTCCCCGCCGTGACAGTGACGTTATAGCCATAGCCGATGTAAATCGGCCCTGTTATATCAAGCATCTGCTGGATGATCTGCGGCGTGATGGCGATCATGCCCTGCGCCTGGCCGCCGCCTTCTTCAGAGAAGAGTTGTAACGACATGCGTGCGGTCGTGGGAAAGTCTGCGGACAAATTGGCATCACGCAGCCCCCAGCAGCCATAGATCCACCACGATTGATAGCGGGCAGGGGCAGATGAATTCCAATTCCAACAGCCGTTGTCATGGCGATCCAGCAGGTAGCTATCGGTAAGTTTGAGTGTGCCGGTCAGGCGCCCGTCTTTGACGGTGGCAAGCGCATAATTGCCCTGAAATCCGCCACTGGCGCGCAGCTCGCTGCGGTCCATCGCCACCACCAGATACGTCACCGGCGCGGTCAATCCCAGGGCGGCAGGTGCAACCTTCATGAATTGGCGCGCGGTCGCCAGCGCGCTCTGGATCTTCGGTAAATCGGCGAGGAGTTTGTTCAGCAGCGCCTGCTGGCTGGCGGAAAGGAGCGACCCCAGATTCGCGCCATGCGCCTGCATGCTGATATCCGCGATCAGGGGCGAAAACGCATCCATCGTCGCGGAAAGCTGACTCAGATCAGTAACGGTTAAGAACGGAACACTCGCGTTCAATGGCGAGCGATGCAAGATGCCGTCGAGGGTTCTCGCAACCTGCATCAGCAAGGCCGCGATCTGGGTGAGGTCAAGTCCCATGTGCGCGAGGTGACGGACGGCGCTCACTTTGCCACTCAGTCCGGGCAGCGCGCCAGCAAGCCCAATGATCGGCGACTGGTTCAATTCATCATTCAAGCGCGTGAAATCGTTCTGCGCCGCCTGAATGTCAGGCTGCAAGGCGGCGATGGTCGCGCTGTCGAAAAGCTTGCCAAAGTCAGCGTTGCCGGCTGGCAATTTGCTCTTGATGGCTTCAAGGTGGCGCACGCCGTCCAAAGCCAGCGATTTGACACTGCTATAGGTGCTATAGGCGAGTACACTGGAAGGAATCGCGATAACGAGCAGCGCCGACACCAGCACAATAGCAATGATGATGCGCGGATGCACCGGTTGTTTCGTCGTTTTGGATGGCGGTGGAACAGCAGATAGCATTCGCGTCGGCAGCTCACTTAACTGTGCCGTTGGGGAATCGCTCTCGGTCGGCATTGGCGTGAGCGGCGGCCTTGTAGGTTCGTTCATTCTATGAGGTTTCCTCTCATTGCAAGGCTGGTGGCGATGCACAGTCAAACAGTTGCAGCGGATTGATGCTGGTGGATTTGTCGCTACTCGCGCTCCACTGCTGTGGCGGCACCGGCATGCAATGTTGGACGATCCACCGGGTCATATAGGTGTTGTAATGCTGCTCAAATGTCTTGACACGTGGATACAACACCGCCACTTGAGATGGCATCAGATTCGCAGATGGCAGCAGAAAATAGCGAATCTGTTGCTCCACGAGCATTTCCGACAGCGCCCCCGGCGTCAATGTTGGATCGCCTCCCGACCAGCCGCCGAAAGCCATGACAGGAGCATTTGTGTCGTTGATGATGCCTTCCGCAGAGTCAGCCGTGAGGGTGCCAAGCAAAAAGAATGTCCGAGTCCTGTGCTGGCGCAGATAGGTCAGCAAAAGCGGATCAGCGTGCGGTGGTTGCATCAGAGGATCCCCTGTGCGACCAGTACCGGCCAGGGGGAATGCGCCCGCATTGACAGAACGCAGTGAGTCGAATGTCCACAAGGCAGGGGCCAGACACAACAGCGCCGTAACCACACCCAGCGAGAGCAAGGTGAAACCGAGCCGCCCAGGTGATTGCCCACGCAACATCTGTGCCCGCTTGAGAAGAGCCGTATCTTGCGACGCGGCGCGCCGGGCAAGCCACCATTTCAGTGCCATACAAACAATCGCCGCAAGCGAAAGCACCGAGATGTAGAGAGCGAGATTGGCGTTCACCGGCGGATAGACCCGCAAAATGATGAATTGTTCAGCCAGCGAGGCCAGCAGTGCCCAAATCAACAGGCTGCCACGCCATGAGCGCACGCCGAAATCACGCCACATACCAACGAACCCGATCCCCCCCAATGCGGCGACCGCCGGTGCCAGGATGGCAAGGTAATATGCATTCATGTGACCGGCAAAACTGAAGATATAGGCCATGATCGCAAACCAGCTCGTCCACAAGAAGAATTGTCGCTCTGTCGCTGTCAGCGCGCGCCACTTGCCCTGCCGGTACCAGGTACATGGATGCACCTGCCAAATGGAACTGAGCAAACCAAGCAGCGCCAACGGCACAAACCAGCCGGCTTGCCCACCCAACTCTGGTTGGATCAGCCGCAGGGGACCAGGATAGCCTTGATCTTCAATTGGTAAGGTGGGATTGAAAACGGCCAACGGTCCGGGGAGCGCAGATTGGCTGGTACCTTGCTGTGTTTTCCCGCTCTTCGTGGAATAACGACCAAAGCCATTATAATTGAAAATCAAATCAGTGATGGTGTTTGTAGTGGTAGAGCCGATGTATGGCCGTTGATCCGGCGGCGTCAGATTGACGATCCCTGCCCAGGAGAATGATACCGCCAGCATGATCATGGCACCTAAATAAAGATGTGCGAGCTTTTTCTTCCAAGATGTATTTGCCAAGCCGCAGAAATAGACCGCCGCCAGGGATGGCACGATCAGAAACGCTTCCAGCATCTTGATGTTGAAAGCCAGACCGATCAGCACCGCACCCAGGCTCAACCATTTCCAGTCGCCGTTTTCGGTAGCGCGCAATACCGCCCAGGTGGCCACCAGGAGTACCATCACCAGGGGGCTTTCTACGATCGAATCGCGATTCGAAACGACGTTGACGGGAGAGATCGCCAGCAAACCGGCAGATGCCAGTGCCGGAACGGGGCCAAACGCGCGTCGCACAAGGCAATAGAGCAGCCAGACGGAAACAACGCCACTTAACGCTTCGGGGAGAATCAAGGCAAAGCCGTTGAAGCCAAAGATTTTAGCGCTGATCACTTGCAACCACAGCCCCAAAGGGGGTTTGTCGATGGAGATATATCCGCCTGGATCAAATGAAACGTACAAGAAATTATGCCAGTTGAGCATCATGCTTTTGACGCCGATGGCATAATAATTATTGCCCAACCCATTGCGCGTCACATGATAGAAATCCAAGAAGGTTGCTAATGCCAGGATACTAACGATGCTTGCGATTTCCCACCGATTTTGTTGCAAACGGCGTTTTTGAGCGGGGGTTGCCATATCCGGCTCACGGATGGTTGATAGAACCACTGTATCTTGAGCGGAAATAGACATCGAAAGTCCCTTCCTAGCAACACCAAAACGTTAGGCCGATGAGAGCTTATTCTGACCGCGTCACTGAAACGGCGCTCACAGCTACTGCTACGCGCGCATCCTGATGGAACTCTGCGTAGAGGCGCTCATAAGCTTGGCGAAAGCGATCGATCATGATCTCGGTACGATATTCCTTGACGGAATCAGGCCCGACAGCGTGCATCTGAGCGCGCAATGCCGGATCTCGCGCAAGGCGCAGCATCCCATGGGCGAGTCCACGCGAATCGCGGGTCGGCACCAGCAAGCCATTCCAGCCGTCGCGAATGATCTCCTCGGTTCCCTTCATACGCGTTGCGACGAGGGGAACGCCCGCCGCCAGCGCTTCGATGCCTGTTTGGGGCAGACCCTCATAGAGGGAAGAGAACGCGACAAAATCACAAGCCGCCAGGATGCGCCAGGGTGTTTCGCTTGCCCCCAGAAAACTGACGCGCCGACTGATGCCCAAATGGTGTGCCTGACGCTCTAACGAGGCGCGTAGCTCCCCATCCCCAATGATGACGAAGCGGGCATCTGGCAGATCGCGTGCAACCAACGCCGCCGCATCGAGCCAGTAGCGCATCCCTTTCTGGGGAACAAGCCGAGCAACGGTTCCAATCAGCAGGTCATTTGTGGCGAAGCCGAGTTCTTGCCGCGACATCGCCTGCGCAGCCTGTTCTTTGAAAACATCGAGTTCAATCCCATAATGGCGCATGGCGATCTGATCTGGCCTCACCCAGCCGCGTGATTCCGCAAATTGGGCGTTCGCGCCGCATGATGTCGCCAGCGCATCCGCCCTGCGGCAAATGAAACGTTCAATCGCCATCCAGGGCAGGCGTTGAGCGCCAGTGCGGGCATCATATGAGAAGAGATGCTCGCTATACATCAAGGCCGGGCGAGGCTCATGCCTGGCGAGCGCGCGTAAGGTGAACCATGCGGCACGTGTTCCATGCGCGTTGATAATATCGGGTTGGCTGTCACGCACAATCTCGTCCAGCCTGGCAACCAGCCTAGCATCAACCCGGCTATTTAAGAGAGGCAAGGGATGATAGGTGGCTCCGAATTGCGTGCAGATCTCAGCGAGCCACTTCGCTTCGGGCGCGACGACGGTAATCTCAAAACGCGCCGGATCCAGATGACGAACGAGGCGCGCCACACATTTCGTTCCGCCGCCTTCACCGTTGCCCACCAATTCTAAAACGCGAATGCGCGTCATATCTCAGCCTCTTTCTCCACCGGCATATTGAGTAAGGTGGGTCCATAGGCGCGCATCGCTTTCGCTAACGCATCTTGATATCTTTGGTAGCATGCCGCGGAGATCGGCGTGGAATAAAGCACAGGATGCCACATCGCGTTGTCTTGCGGCGTGAGATGAGACGGGTGCACGGGATCCTCAAGAATAACCGTCGCACGACGCGCCAGATGAAGCGTTTTGATCAGTTTGTGACTCATTGCAGTGGGAATATCCGGTCCGAAGTGAATGATGTGCGGCTGAAACCGGCGCAATAAGGGATGCCATCCGGCAAACCTCGTTTCCAATGGCAAATACACTTGCTCGATGCCGTAACGGTCAGCCTTGGCTACTGTCAACGAGGGCAACGGTAGTTTCCCAACTCCCACCAAACACGCGTCACCTTGCTGGCGCAACGTATGGGCAAGCGCATAGGCCGGCACGTCCAATGCGAAGTCCCCCGGCGATTGGGTGAGATAAACGACACGCAACGGAAACTCAGCGGGTCCTGAAATCATCAACTGCCTCCTGGTAGGTGCCATTCGCACATGAGGCGGGCGATCAAAATGCCCCCCGACGCGATAACACGGTGGGAATCGTCCTGAACAAAATCGCCAAATCAGTCCTGATGGAGCGCGTGTAATAATAGGTCCGGTCAAAAACAACGCGCTGTTCATACGGAATGGTGTTTCGTCCACTCACCTGCCAGAGTCCTGTTATACCAGGAAGCATATGCAGGCGCAAGTTACCAAAAGTCCCATAGCGTTCTAATTCATCTTGCCGCACATAGCGCGGACCGACGAAGCTCATCTCGCCACGCAGCACATTCAGCACCTGGGGAATCTCATCGATGCTGGTTCGGCGGATGATGCGCCCAACACGCAGCACGCGAGGATCTTCCCTCAGCTTCTGCTCGCGCTGAAATTCAGCCATCTGCTCAGGGTGGCGACTGAAATACGTTTCCGCGTCTTTACGCATGGAACGAAATTTATAGAGACGAAAAGACTTGCCACGCAGCCCAACAGCTTCGCAGGAATAGAGAATGGGAAAACCGTCTTCGAGTATTAGTGCAACGCCCACGATGAGAAAGGCAATGACAAACACCAGCAGCAACGGCAGCGCCAATGCCAGGTCAAGACACCGCTTCGCCGCCAGATATGCCCAGCCCGGTTCGCGCAATCCCTGTTGCACGGCGAAAGACGCTGATTCTGCCGTCATTGAGGAGATGGCCTGGCGAGGAAGCGTTTCGACCAACGAGCTTCGAGAGTTCATCATCGTTTGCTTATCCCCTGAACCAATTTGAGAAGCGTACCATAGGAAATATCACTAAAGCGTTTCGTTGTCAATAACGCATAATCTTACAATTTTTAACATGCGACAAAGACCATCAAAAGAGACAGTGCCTCATCAGTCTTTTCTGTTACGCATCCCGTACAGCGGCGTTATATGAAAAGGGGGCATTCCCTTGCCAGGTAGCCCGCCGCGTCGGCTGGGCAAAAGAATGGCGTGATGGCGGAGATCGGTTGATGACAAAAATCGCACTGGTGCATGACTATTGGGTGACATTGCGCGGAGGTGAGCGGGTCTTTCTAGCGTTGACAAAGATGTTTCCTCAGGCCGACTGCTATGCCCTGATCGCCCCCAAACGGGGATTGCCACCAGAGATGGCAGGTTTGCCGGTGCGGAGTTCTTTTTTGGGAAAGCTCCCAGGCAGTTTGCGTCATTATCGCACCTATTTGCCGCTTTACCCGATGGCCGCCCGTTCGCTGAACTTGAGAGGCTATGATCTGGTCATCACGAGCAGCAGCGGTTTCACGCACCAGATCGTGACCGATAGCGTGCATATCTGCTATTGTCATACTCCCTTGCGCTATGCCTGGAACGAACTGGATGACACGCTCGCCCGCCAGCGCTCCCCCATTGCGCGTGCGCTCTTATCATACATCTTGGGCGAAATCCGGCGGGCGGATCTGCGTGCGGCACGACGCGTGACGGCTTATATCGCCAACTCAACCGCTGTGCAACAGCGCATCGCCAGATATTATCAACGTGACAGCGATGTGGTGCATCCTATTGTTGATACGACGCGGTTTTTCCCCCAACTGGTTGACGGCGAATATTTGCTGGTGATATCGCACCTGCATCCCTACAAACGGGTGGATTTGGCCGTGCAAGTCTGCACGGCACTCAACCTGCCCTTGTTGGTGGTGGGGGTGGGACCTGAGCGCGCGCGACTTGAACGCATGGCTGGGCCAACAGTGCGCTTTGCCGGCAGGTTGGATGACGCCGTGATGCCTGATGTCTATGCGCGCTGCCGGGTGTTACTGCAATGCGGCGAAGAAGACTTTGGCATCGCCGCGCTCGAAGCCCAGGCGAGCGGGCGACCGGTGATCGCCTTTGGCAAGGGTGGGGCGCTTGAAACCGTTGTTGACGGCGTGACAGGTATCCACTTTTTCGAGCAATCCCCCGAAGCAGTCATGTGGGCCATCCAGCGGTTCCAGCAGATCGCATGGCAACCGCACGCCGCGCGCCTGCACGCCGAACAGTTCGATGAAGCGCATTTCCGCATGGGAATTCAGCGCATAGTGGAGCGTGAATTGGTTGCGGCAAAAGTACTAGTACCAGCATAGTATTGTGCTTTTCAGCGAATCATGAGACAATCGATGCGCCTTGCGCCATGTTGCCCCTTCGGCCTAAACACCGCCGCGCTGTTGAATTGGCGGCGGCATTGAAAGGGTTCGCTAATGCACGATGAGCTGTCGCCACGCGATCACTCTCACATGCAAACCACCGTCCTGACGGCTGAGCGCACCGAATCCGCTGAACCCACAACCTCACCAGGGCCGCTGACACTAACGGTTCTGGAGTGGTCGCTCTATGTGATCATGTTTATCTTGCCGCTGGATGTTTATCTGACCTTACCAGGACAATCTTCAGGGGTATTTCTCTCGGAAGTCCTCGTCCTTGAATCATCCTTACTTCTCAGCGGCATCGTTGCCGTGGCGTGGCTGCGCAGGCAGGCACTTCCGGTTACGTTGAGTTGGCGCGATGTTTTACCCATCGGCTTGATCATCATCGTAGGCTTGATTGCCACACTCACTGCCGCTCACAAGGCGGTAGCGGCGCGCGAATGCGCAAAGTATGCCTTTTTTTTGGGTGTTTTTCTGATAGCACGGGCCGTCAGCCACCGTCCGGGGGTGCGCCGGAAAGCACTTATCAGCCTGTTATCAGGGTTTGCCTGCGTAACGATCATCGGCATCATCGCAAGCATGATTCCTTCACTACCCGATTTCGCCGGCTTACTTCTGAATATTCAGCGGGTACCATCATATCTGCCCGGCTCAGCGCGCCTGCGCGCGGCGGCAACATTTCGCTTTTCCGATGAGTTGGAAAGCTATTTACTCCTCATCCTGCCGTTTTGCGCCGTCTGCGTTGTCAAATTTCACCAATGGGAAGAGCGCCTGTTAAGCGCGACCTTGGGGTTGTTGGGAATTTGGTTGTTATTGCTGACATATACGCGCACCGCGTATGTGATCTTACCCATTGTAGCCTGCCTGCTGATTTTTTTTCTCAGCGGCAGGCGCATTGGGCGAATCGTGCTGTGGCTGGGTGTGCTGGGAGCATGCTCCTTCGTGCTGCTCTTTTTCTTTAGCGCGACAAGCGCCCGCTTCTTTTCCATCTTTACCTCATCAGGTTTGGGAAATCGTGATGCCATCTGGAACTGGGTGCTTTCGGGCGTCGCGCATCATCCGCTCTTTGGTTTAGGACCGCGCAATCTGCAATATCTGCCCGGTGCCCCATTAGCGGACCCATATCACCATCGCGTCGAAACGAACGCTGAGAATGGCTATTTGAATGCTCTAGCGGATATGGGCCTCGTGGGTCTCGCCGTCGTCACCGGCAGCTTAACCGTGGGTGTTCTGCATGTTATTCGTGCTGTGCGCCGCGCCACGCCACGCATCGATTTCATCTGGAACCTTGGCACGTTGGGGGGCTTTGTCGCGCTGTTGCTTGACGCGCTAGTGCATCCCACCTTTTCCAGTGGCCAGGTAACGGGACTGCTTTGCGCATTGGTGGGCCTGGTGATTATCGCGCCAGAAACCAGGACGCCACACGAAGCTGCTACCTCTTCAAGAGATATATCACAGCAAGTGACACACGAACTGCCGCGCGTTGCGAGGCGGACGGTATTTCTTGTCAACGCACCAGGGTTTGGTGGCGCGAATCAACACGCATTGAACATCGCCAGTGGCATGCAGGCAGCAGGCACGGACGTCTTGATCGTCGCACCGCCTGGTTCGGCAACGCTTTCTCGCGCCGAGGCACGCGGACTGCCCGCCAGAGGCATGCAACTGGGGACAAACATTGGTCGAGGGCGCGGGGTGCTTGGTGTCATCGCCTTCATGAACCCTTTCGGCAGACATCGCTCGCAACGCATGATTCGCCTGCTTGCAGACGAGGCACCCAGCATCTTTGTTTGCCCATTCCCTCGCGAGCAAATCATCACCGCGCGCATGCATGACATCAAAACCATTTGGGTGGTTCACGCGCCGTTGCGTTATGTGGCGCATCGCCTGTTCATTTTGCGTGCTTGGCAACATGCCGCGCGACGTGCCGCTGGCGTTGTTGCGGTTTCTGAAAAACTTGGCGCGATTTTAAAGAAAGACGGCGTTCCGCCAAGCCGTCTACACATCATTCCTAATTCGGTTGACATTCCCTCAGTGGAGGAGGCAACGCCTGACGGCCGTGTGCCATTGCTTATCGGAACGGCGTCGCGCCTGGTCAAAGATAAGGGCATTCAGTATATGATCGCGGCAATGCCCGATATCGTCGCACGGTTTCCGCAGGCGCATCTTGCCATCGCTGGCAGCGGCCCTTATGAGCCACAATTGCGCACTCTGGTGAAGCGCCTGAGGATGCAGGATCATGTTGAATTTGTCGGCTATTTGGCTGATCTTACACCTTTCCTGTCGTCACTGCATGTCTTTGTTCATCCAACGGTTGATCCCGGTGAGGTTCTGCCAACCATCATTCTGGAGGCGGCAAGCTTGGGAACACCGGTGGTGGCAAGCAACCTGGCGAGCATCCCCGATGAAGTAGTTGATGGGCAGACAGGCTTTCTCACACCACCTGGTGATGCCATTGCCATTGCGGCATCTGTCAACACATTGCTGGCTGATCCTGTTTCTGCGCGGGCAATGGGCGCAGCCGGGCGCTCATTGGTGATGCATCAATTCCCGCTGGACCGCGCTGTGGCTGGTTTTCTGGTGTTATGTCGCGCCAGCAGCAAAGTGGACACCTCGTCGGGCAACATCAGCCTGATCATCACTGCACCACGAGCGGCCATTCAACGCAAAGCGTTGCTCAGTAACTCCGCCATTGTGTTGCTCAGCAAAGTGCTGACGGCACTGGCCACCGCCACATGGACGGTGCTGGCCGCGCGCACGCTGCTGCCTGCGGATTATGGTAATTTGGCATTGACTAGCAGCCTGGTGGACTTATTTACATTCCTAAGCGATTTCGGCATCAATTCTGTCGCGACGCGCGAACTGGCGACTTCATCCCCACCACAAGTTCCGCGTCTGCTTGGCACAATCGCCTATCTCAAATTTTTCCTCGGCATCATCGGCAGCGGCATTGTCATCGGGATTACCGCGCTCTTGCCTTTCCACGCTGGGGTCTTTCGCATCATGCTGGTGCTTGGCCCTAGTCTGCTGTTCACTTCGATTTATTCGCTGACGCTGATCTTTCGCGCACGCGCCCGATTCAATCAATTGCTGCTGGTTTCTTTGGTGGTGTCGTTGATCGGCATTGGCTCGGCATCGGTAGTCGCATTTTTCAATGGAGATGTCATCGCCTTCGCCAGCGTGGAGACGGTGACGCAGATCTGCGCAGGGCTGCTGACCCTGGTACTCTGCTTGATCCTGTTCAGACCAGATTTGCGGCTGCACTGGCGTGATCTGGGCAGACTCTCTGTGGTTGCCGTGCCGGTGGGCATTGCCCTCGCCATCAACATCTTGTATTATCGCATCGACGTGCCATTGCTTGGTTTGCTCGCGTCCAGTGAAGAGGTTGCGAAATATTCGAGTACCTACCGCTTCTTGGATGTGCTGACGCTGTTGCCGGCGTCGCTTTCGGCAGCTACGTTGCCGCAGATGGCGACTTTGCGCAAACGCAACATCGGCGAATTGCGCGAGTTTGCCCAACAATATCTTGAAATCGCAGCAAGTCTGGGCCTTTTCATCGGATTGCTGCTGAGCTTCTCAGCGCATCCGCTGCTGGATCTGTTGTACGCGCGACGCTACGATGCTGCGACACCCATTCTGCAAGTGTTGGCGTGGGCCGGTGCGGCGACATTGATCACCAATGTGGTTGTTCCGCTGGCCGTCACCCTGAACAAAACACGGGGCCTCTTTGTTGCCAGCGTCATTGGCCTGATCGTGAATGTGAGCATCAATGTGGCACTGATCCCCCGATTTGGATCGCTCGCTTCTGCTTACGCCACGTTGATCACGGAAGGCGTAGTTATCCTGTGCCTGGGATGGATTGTGGTACGCAGCCTCGGATGGCGCATCCGTTTGGCGCGGCTGGCCGGCATCGCCGCCGTCACGGCGTTAGTGGCATGGGGCAGCCAATTTGCCATTATTCAGGGGTTGGCATGGCCCATAGGCAGCGCCATTGTCGCGGCGGCGTGGCTCATACTCGCCGCGCCATTGCTGTTGATCAAACGCACAAATATTGCGGCTTTTCTCAAGCCATAACAAGAAAAAATATGGAGTGCAGAGGCACACATCGTACCCGATTGTGGAGGAGCAGCATGCGGAGAGTTGACGTGTTGGAGCGACCAACACAAACCGTTGCAGCAGCGCCACGAACGCGCTTCTCTCGTTCCACCAAACTTGCCGTCGGCATTGTCCTGGGTGTGGTGGTGCTCAACCTCATTGGATTTTCGGGGCTATGGGTGACGAACGTCGCGAAGGCATCAAGAGCCATCACCAACGATCTTGATCTGCATGTCGCGCGCTTAACAACCCTGTTGCATTCCACCGATATTTTTGATGAGGCAATGCTGCCGCAATGGCAGACGGAATTGAACGCCGCCAGTGCCGATCTGCAAAAACTCAATGGCTTGTTGCCGCTGGGCGGGAACATCGGCACGCGAGATATCACACGCATGCATCATGGCATTCAAATGGCCAATGATTTCTGCCAAGCCTTGCAAAATCTCTTTGGTGGAATCGGCATCGTCGAACCGGGCCTGCGGGCGTTTCTCTATTCGCTTCTGAAATCGCCGGGCATCGCGCAAGGCAGCACTGTCGTGCCAATGACACTGCACGACATCAACAATGCCCAGGCATTGATACGAAACAGCAACAATGCGTGGGAGCTAGTGGAACAAGAACGACAGATCCTCGGCAATGCTCCTTTGTCTGATGCCTTTGGCATTTCCGCAACGCCGATCAATAGATTTGTCAACTACATCAATCAGACATTCCCAAATTACGCCAAGGCATTTCCGGCCATCAGCGCACTGTTGGATCACTTCCACATCTTGACGGGCATCCTGCGGCCAGGGCATCTGTTGCTGGCATTGGCTGACCCAGACCAACTGCGCCCAGGTGGGGGGGCCATCGGCGCGTATGCAGATGTGAGGACAAACGGCGGTAAGGTAACGAACAGATTGCAATTTCAAGATATAAGCCGACTGGATTGCCCAACCATTTGCGCTCAAAATGCTGTTCCTCCACAATATGCCTGGTATACCCCGCAAGATGGCATGTGGGGCGTGCGTGACAGCGAGCTTGACCCCAATTTTCAGCAGTCGGGGATGCAGATATACAATCTCTATCTTGCTGAAACCGGCGAGGCGGTGGATGGCATCATGGTGTTTACACCTGCCTTGCTGCAACAGATCCTGCAAATCATGGGGCCAGTGGTGGTTCGCAGCCTGCATGTGACTGTCAGCGTAAAAAATGTCGCTCAAGCGATGTACCGGGAACATCAAAAAGCGCTGGCGCTGTCACCGCAGATTGCTGGAGCGGCGATTCCCACTTATGATGAGTTGTTTGCCAATGCCATTTTTGACACACTCGCTCATGCGACGAACTCTCAACTGCGCCAGATCGGCACGGCGTTGCTGCACGATCTCACGACCAAAGATGTGCAGCTGTTCTCCATTTATGAGCGTGTGGAAACACAATTGCAATCGCTTGGTGCCGATGGCAGCCTCAACGCGCCCTATGACGATAGCTTAGCCGTTGTCGATACGAATATGGGGCGAAACTTCACCAGTGCAGGCGTCACCGAGCGCATCAGCGACCGCATTACGCTCGACCAAGCCCATATGGCGACACATGCGCTCACCGTGACCTATAACTACCCGTCACCCGCAACCCTCGGCTCTTCCAGTGGTGTGTATGACGATCTGGTTCAGGTGCTTGTACCGGCGCAACTCGCAGCGAGGACCATCAGCGGAGCATGCAAGCAGATAGCCATCACTTTCACAGGCAGCACTGATCTGGCGTGCCGACTCAAGCTTGAGCCGGGCGCGAGCGTGTCGCTGCGCTTTTCGTGGGCCGTTCCGCTGTCATTGCAGAACCATATATATCGCCTTCTTGTGCAGCGCCAAGCGGGGGCGGAGCAAAATTACTCCATAACCCTCATCGCAGCGAAAGGTGGTCATTTGACGCCGGTGTCCGCAGATGCGCGCCTTGTGAAAGGCGTTGTCACTTGGTCGCGTGCGCCTTTGTTAAATGACGTAGACTTGTCCGTTATAGTCATGTGAGCGTGTTTTTATGGTTCGTTCGCAAAAACAAACGGGCTAGTACCCTGCAACCGTAATAGGCACAGTAACAAGAGGGTGCTAAAATAGCACAATCAACATAGGCTTGTCTTTTTGCAAGCTTATGAGTTGTGCGAAGGTATTCAGAAAGTGGAGGGCATGAAAATCATGCAACATCCCGACGAAACAACAACCCCGCAATCCTCTAATGCACCGTCAAACGCATCACGCCGCAAGTTCCTGCAAGGTGCGGCCATCGCCACAGCCACCACAGCGGCAGCCACGGCTGCCGGTGCGGCGTTTGCCTCAGCATCGCATAGCAATCTCAAACAGGCAATCCAGACCTTTGGTGTCAACACAGCAGCGTTGAGTGGCGTGACATGCAGCATGTGCATCGAAAACTCCAGCTTCACCCCAATCACGTCCGTGAATAGTTCGGGAACGGAGTTTATCTGGTTCACGGCTGAGAATCTACCATCTGATACGTATACACTCACCTATACGCTCAATGATGGTACAACCACAACATCGTTCGATCCCACCTCAACGTCGGCCACACCTTTCGCGTTGCAGTCCAACGGCAACAACGCCTTCTTGTTCCAGAATGCGGCTGGGACATCGTCAGCGTGCCCCTCAGCGGATCCTGCGCATCAGGTCAAACAGGGATTTGATCTTGACAACATTTCCCCCACGCCGACTGAGTCTGGTGACCTGCAATTCAAACTGCATGTGCGCTATGACGGATCGTATAGCGCGGGTACCACACTCAAGTTCACCGGCACCTTGAAAAACTCTGGAGGCACAACGGTCTGCACGGCCTCGATCTCCATCACAGTCAAGAAGTAGCGTTGTCATCGCGCTAAGACATCCAGTGGTTTATGTCGCCTGTTTTCCCCTGCTTTCCGGGCAGGGGTTCTTTTATCTCATGTGCTTGACGGATCGAATGGTGTTTGTTATCCTGCGACGTGTTCATGCAAGGTTGAAAAGATTCTGGTGTGGAGTTGCTGATGTTTGCCGATCTGCCCACATACCCCCGTCGCCGTGAAAACGTGGAGATGGAAGTCATGCCCGACGGATCCGCGCTACTTTACGATCCCCAGTCGGATCAGGGTCACGTGTTGACGGCGCTGGGCGCGCTGGTGTGGGATATGTGCGATGGCAGCATGACCAGCCAAGCTATCTGTGAAGAATGCGCCGCCCTGTTGCCGCAGCTGCCCGACACGTTCAATGTTGTTCACGATCTCATCGCGTCTTTTCGTGAGCTGAGCCTTTTGCAGGCAGCGGAAGGGGCGAGTGACACATGAGCGACCTGGATATGATCGACCTCGCTTTCAACGTCTTTGGGCAGCCCATCGTCGTGCGCGCCCCGGCTCAGCACAGCGATTGGCATGCGCGGTTGCGCGACCTGATGGGGCCTTATAACACGCCAAGAGCGATGCAACCCGCTGAATTGATCGGTGTGGAACTCATGGACGATGACTTGCCCTGGCATGTGACCTATGACAAGTACACAAGCATGCTGGCAAATGAGGATCAATTGCTGCAACATCTGGAATGGCGTATCTTCAGCATCGGCGTGTTGCATGCTTCTGCCACGCTCAGCTTGCATGCAGGAGCCGCGGCACGCGAGGGAAAAGCAGTGTTGTTGCCAGGTGAGTCGGGCAGCGGCAAAACGACCCTCACCCTGGCGCTGGCGTCGCAGGGATGGCAGATCCTCACCGATGATATCGGCCTGATCGATGTGCAAGATGTTACAGGCATCGTGCGTCCCTGCGCCCGCTGTTGTCATCTTTCGGCGGATTCTCTTCGCCAACTGACCGCCAAACAGGTTGCGCTGCAAGGTCCCATTGGGGGGCTGCCAGAATATTTCCGGCAAGCAGCACAGGGCCGTGCGACACCAATCGGATGGATTGTCACACCGCGCTATGCACCTAAAGAGGAATTGAGTTTGACTCGGCTGACTCAGGCTGAGACCGCCGCGCTCATGATTCATGGCGGGCTGCGCCAGATGAACCGCACCGTTCGGGAACAATGGGCTGCGGCCATCACCATCGCCTCGCACATTCCGGGATATCGCCTGATCTTTCCCTCGCTGGATGCTGGTTTGGTAGCGCTGGCACACATAACGGGAGCGGCAACGCCATGATCAATCTTGACCACGCGCCGGCGGGGTTGGGCAACCCACTGGCGATGGAGTGCGGCAACTGGACCACCTCGCCGATTCCCCTCGTCGCTGGTGCGGATATCGTTTTGGCCGCGGGGCATGCTCAGTTTACAGAGGAACAACGAGCATCTTTTCGCCAACTATGCCAGGCCACCTCGCCAGGGAATTGGCCTTTCATCTTTCAACTTGCTGCCATGCATAGCATGCGTCCATTGTTGTGGTACCACCTGGCGCAAGAAGAGCTGGCGACGCTCATCGAGCCGGAATGCTGGGCGACCGAGCGCGATGCGTATCACCAGCAATTGCTCAACCAGATGCGTCTGACCTATACCTTACGCGAAGCTCTAGGAGCATGCCATGCCGCTGGCATTCGGGCGATGCCGCGCAAGGGACCGGCGCTAGGACTGCGCATTTATGGCAAGCTGGGGCCACGCCCCAGTCGCGATCTGGATCTGCTGCTGGATGCGCGGGTCAGCCAGCGACGCGCATATCGCGTGCTGCGACCCTATTTCGACAAATGGGAAGCGCGCGGCATTCGCGTGGAGCTAGCATGGTCATTGATCCACCGTTTATCATACCGGGCAACGTTCGCACCTCAAAGCATCTGGCAACGCGCGACGGCAAGCGAGTTTCAAGGAGTGCCATGCTTTACGCTTCATCCACGCGATGAGTTGCGCTATCTGTGCGCGCACCACGTCATTCATCATCAGGCAGCTGAATGGCTGTGGCTGGTGGACATTGCTGAGTTGGTGCGCCGCTATAATGCTGATGCCGCATGGGAATGGGCCACGTTTGCTGATGAGTGCATCGCAACACAAACCGCGTTACCCGTCTTGCTGGCGCTCATCCAGGCGCATGCGTTGCTTGATGTCGCCATCCCTCATGACATGCTCATTACCCTGAGCGAAGCGGCGCAATCGGCTGCCGAACAGGCCCGCTGGGCGGCGACGAAGATGCCGGCAACATCCATTCATGGCATCGCCTCGTTGGCAAAAGCCACACGCGATATGCGAGAGATGCGACAACTGCTCCGCGTTCTTCTGTGGCCGGACCTCACGCATTTGCGCGAATATCATTACTGGAAGCCTGGTCAAAGCGCGTTCCGGTTACGCCTGCGCCGGTTATGCCAGAAGGTATGGCATTAGGGAGAGGGGTGTGATGTTGACGGATATCGCCGATGTGCAAGCGGTGGTCATTGGGCTATTGTTCCTCTGGGCGGGGAGTTGGAAAGTTTTCGTTCCGCGCGCCTGGCACCTCGCGCCGCAGTCTGCCCTCGGCTCGATATTGCGCTCGCGCCCCTTGACGCAAGTAGCACACGGAGCCGAGGGGAGCGGCGAAATGGCGATTGCGCTCTTGCTGCTGCTGCCACCAGAGCGCTGGTGGGCGATGCGGCTGGCAAGCGTCTTTGCCGTCGGCTTCTTGGTGTATCTCGGAGTTGCGCTACGCATCGTGCCGGAAAAGATCTGCGCCTGTATGGGTGGGCGCGTACGCAAAGTCTCCCTGCAATCGTTCGCCCGCGCTGGTCTGGTTCTCGCGTTCACATTCCTTGGTTGGGCAGCACGCACATTTTGGATAGCGCGCATCGTGGCAAGCCCATGGACGGTGCTCATCATCGGCGGAGAAATCTGCGCCCTATGGCTCCTATCGCCGGAATATGGATGGGCAGGACCTAAGATTACCACACGCATGTGGCGACGAGTGCGCATGACACTGAACCCTACCTGCAACGATATTACCATTGACTGGCAGATGGCCGATTTCAACGTGCGTCGCACCGCGCAATTTCAAGCACTCCCAACTCAGATGGTGACGATCAGCGATCAGTGGCGTGACGGGTGCTGGGGATATATCGCGTACCAGATCCACTATCAGGGCCGCCCGGCAACGGCGGTGTTCGCCATCCCGGCGCTTTTCGATATGCGTGATGTTTCTGCCACTGTCATCGACGATGCCGATGATGCGATTGTGCTGGCACTGGCCTCGGTCAGCGGCGCTGTTCCCAAAGCGGGTAAATCGGCTGGAAGCTAATCCGACATACTGTTCGCTCTCAGGGCGTGACAAATCCCGCGCGCTTCACGATTCCCCTGCCTTGCACCACGATGGCGCACGAGTGGGGGCGGGGAAGCACGCCTCTCGCCACCCGGTCCACCTGCGCGGACCGAGCCTGCCTGGTGACATGTTCGCTCGCACCTTTTGCCTGACACGATGGCAATACCTGTACTTTTCTTCTTGCAAGAAGGGCTGATTTTTCATCAGAATACCCCTCTAGTACCTCTGCCTATACAGGGTCCTACGCTGTTTGACAGGATGGACGAGGCGGCGTAGTGTAAGACAAGATACGTCGTTTGTTCAGACAGCGCCGCCATGTTCGCTGAGCGAACGCAATCGGCAGAGGAGATGGATCATGGCTGGTAAGAAACAGGCACATCATAAAGAGAATATCGTCGCCGACGAGCACAAGGTGGCGCGCGGCGTCCACAAGGTGGACAGCACGGTATATATGGGCGAGGTGCTGGCGAGCGGGAATCCCAAGCGCATCGAGCGCTATTTCCTGCGCAAGATCGCCTATAAGCTGTTCGGCAAATTTATGGGCAAGACGCTGAACAAGGTTTAGCATATCAATCACGACACGCTACGCCCTTGACAACCGCCGAACAAGACTCTATACTAGAGAGTGTCAGGCGGGTTTGGTGTAGTGGTCAACATGCGACTTTCCCAAAGTTGAGATCACGGGTTCGAATCCCGTAACCCGCACCAGGTATAGCAATTGCAATCGCGCCTTCCCAAAACTGAGCTTGGAAGGCGCTTTTTTTCGCCCGCCACACCCTTCGACTGCATTGCCCACTGCCTTCAATGACCTCGCTCGCTGATGGACAATACACGAAGCGAAGACTATGCACCGCTCCTCTCCACTCCCTGCAACACAGCGCGCTGCCGGTGATTGGTGGCGGTATGACGCATCGTGTATGCTGGAAGAGGGAACATGGCATCAGCGGAGGGAGCCAGCAAGCATGGAATCAGAGATTCTGGCGCTGATCGATCAGCTGGAAGAATTGCTGAGCGCGGGCGGGCGCGTGCCGCTGTCGCAGCGCGTGATGGTTTCCGCGCCGGATGCCTATCATCTGCTGGATCAGATGCGCCAGGCGTTGCCGCGCGAGATCGTGCGTGCCCGCCACATCTATCAGGAACGCGACCGCATCTTGCAAGAAGCGCAGACCGAGGCCGAGGCCATGCGCGCCGCTGCTCGCGCCGAACGCGAGGCGCTGGTGGCCACCCACGCCGTGCTGCTGGAAGCCACCGCCGCCGCCGAAGGGCTGCGCGCCGAGGCCGAACAAGAGGCGGCCCGCCTGCGCGCCGAAGCGGATGCGTATGCCTTGCGTGCCTTGAACGAGTTGCAGGAGCACCTGCAACAGTCACGCCAGGCGCTCGACGCCACGCTGAAAACGACGCAGGGTGGCATCGCGCTCCTCGCCAGCCGCACCACCGGCGCGACTGTGCCCACACGCGAGCACGGCGATGACGTGGCCTGATAGCAGAATTGTAACCCCGCAGCGTAGACCATCGTAGAAACGGCAGAGAGTTTTCGGTGCGCAGAAACTCTCTGCCGTTTCTGTCCTTCAATGTCCTTGCCTCGCGGTCGGCGTACCCTTCTTCCACGACGCCGACCCAAAACTGGCCTGCGAAATACACCGTGAGCTTCATCGTTTCCCCTCTGATTAATGTGCTATAAACAAGAACGATAGCATGCAGAGCAGCCGTTCCACGTGGAACGAGAGGATAGCATATTTCCATGCCTGATGAAACCCAAACACGACCGTTGATCCTGGCTTCTGCTTCGCCGCGCCGGCGCGAACTGCTGGGGCGGCTGCGCCTGCCCTTCATCGCGCGCCCGACGGATGTGGATGAGATCGCGCTGGAAGCCGCCTTCGACGGCCCACCGGAAGATCTGGCGCTGCATCTGGCGCGGCACAAGGCCGCAGCCGGTCTGACGGCGCTTTCCGCTGAAGAGAGCGCGGCAAACGCCGTCATCATCGCTGCCGACACCACCGTGCTGCTGGACGGCAGCATCCTGGGCAAGCCGCGCGACGCCGATGAGGCGTGGGAGATGCTGCGACGCCTGCGCGGGCGCGCGCACGTGGTCCGCACCGGCGTGGTTGTGCAGCCGGCAACCGGCGCAGCGGTCAGTGCCGCCGTCTCGACCCGCGTCGTCATGCGCCCGTTCAGCGACGATGAAATCGCCCGTTACATCGCCAGTGGCGATCCGTTTGATAAAGCAGGATCATACGCCATTCAGCATCCCGTCTTTCAGCCGGTGGAACAGATCGACGGCTGTGCAACGAACGTGATCGGCCTGCCCATCTGCCAGTTGGCGCGGTTGTTGCGCGGTCTGGGGATGGCAGTGCCAACACCGGCACCATTGCCCAACGGCTGCGAGTGGGATGCCCGTTGCCGTCCGGCAAACGACTGAGACAACCGGCGGCGCGCTTGCCATCTCACCGCATTTCGGGCATACTATCCATAGAGCAGAGCACCTGATGCGCCTGTTGCAAATTACCGCTTGCGACACGCGACAAATTGCGCGCGATCTGCTATGCTATGGGTGATCGATAGTATGGGTGCGCCGGACTGCGGCCATGTGACATCAGCATTTTTCCGCCGGCTGGCGCAATGAACCATCGCCCACGCCGGCACAAGGGAGTCATGATATGCTTCAAGTAGAAACCATTTTTCGCCACCTGCTGACGACGGTCGGCAGGCTGTTTCGCCGCGTGGCCACTGCTTTTGGCATCACCTTCGTCATCGCCGCTGGCGCAACCGAAGGTGTGGCGGGCGTGCTCACCAAACACTTCCCGCCCGATTCCCTCACCCACGTGACGGCGGCGGTCGTCGGCTTCGGTTGGGCCTTAGTGGTGGCGTTAGCCGTCGCCATCGAAGAAGGGCTGCGCGGATTCGTCCTGTTGATTGAAGAGGTCGCCAAAGCGACGGAGCAGGCAGCCGTCAAATTGGGGAAAGAAGTCGTCAAAGAGGGCGAGCAAGTGTTGCACGGCGTGGAGCACGAGGCGTCAGCGCTGGCGCACGGCGCGGGCCATGTGGTGCAGTCCGTCGAGCGCGGCGCGGTCACGGCGGTGAAAGATGTCGCCCATGTCCCCGGCCAGATCGTCGGCGGCATCGAGCAGCGCTTCGGCGGCGGTCAGAACCAGGGCTAATCGGTCATCATCCAGCGCACTTTTCATGAAAGGGCAGGTGTACGCGCATGATAACACAAGACATCCGGCGCATTGAGACCGTCTCAGGCCACATCTTGCGCGCTGTGGGGCGCGCTTTCGTCAAGGTCTTTTCATCCTTTATCATTTTCGGTGCCATCGGTGCCGGCGCGGTTGAGGGCGTTTCCTATTTCGGCGTCACGAACCACCCCACCACGCTGACCCACATCGCCGCTGGCGTTTTCGGCGTGGTGCTGGGCTATGCCGCCGGGCTGACAGCTGCGGTCGTGGAAGCCATCCGCGCGCTGATCGACGCCGGCAAAGAGGCTGAAAAGGGTGCCGTCAGGCTTGAACAAACCGTCGCAAGCGATGCCGGAAAAGTGATCGGCGGAGCGGAAGGCGGGGTCGAGGGCATTGTGAAAGCTGTCGGCCACGAAGTGCAGAATCTCGAACATAAATAGAGCAGCGATCATCTCCGCGCTGTCACGTCGCGTGGCAGCGCTTTTTTATGGCAATGTCGTCGGCGTGGGGGAAACATGCATGGATGGAAGGGGCGTCGGGGTGGGCAATGGGCAATTGCCGAGGGTGAGCATCACGCGCGCCGTGCCGCCGTTGGAGGTGATCACCAGGGGCACGGTCTGCGGCGAGACGACATATTCGCTGGCAGTGAGCATCACCACCTCGGAGGCCCCCGGCGCAACCGTGCCGCTGACCGCGCTGATCGACAGCGGCGGATCGTAATCTTCGCCGTTGCTTGTCCATTTCAGCGTCTGCACGCCGTTGTTGCTGATGGTGAATTGCGAGATGTGCCCCGGCGTGCAAGAAATGCGCAGCGCCAGCGGTGCCACCACCAGCAATGGTCCATTGCTTGAGTGGCTGCGCGCCGGTTTGGTCGCCACCGGATGCTTATGATCATTGGCGGCGTTCAGTTTCGCGGAAAAGCGCAACGCCAGGAAGCCCAGGCTGCCGAGGATCAACAGCGTTCCCACCAGCGCGAAGAGGCCCCTGCGGCGGTCGATGGGATTCCCCGCGCGAAACGACGACTGAAACAGGCGCAGCATCACCTGGGTCGCGCCCTCGGTGTGCGAGGCACGCATCGCCCGCGTCGCCTGCGCAGCGGGATCAACCGGCGGTGCCGGAGCAGTCGCCGGGCGTGGTGCCGGCGCGGGAGCAGAGGACGGCATCGACGTGGCATAGGCCCAGCCGGCATGCCGCGCAATCTCGCTCAATGTGATGCCCTCGTGGCGCGAGACGAACTGCCCGGCGTCGTTGACATAGCCGCGCAGCACCAGCCGCTCGCGGGGCAACTGCATGCCTTCCAAGAAACGATGCGTGATCGGCGCGATGCCCGGATAGGCCGCCAGATCCGGTGCTGCGAAGGCTTCGCGCACATAATTGACCGCCGAGGGCGACCCGCTGATGGCAATGACGGTAATCAGGGGCAATCCCGGCAGCGCCAGCGCGCCATCATACAGCGCCGCCCCACGCAGTTCCGCCGCGTCCAGCCGCTCCATCCACAGTTGCCAGGCGCGGATGAATGCCTGCTCCGGTCCGAGCGATTCCACGTCAAAGGCGAAAACC
>JAJPKG010000033.1 GCA_021323815.1 Pseudomonadota bacterium | reverse complement strand
GCATCCCGATCCAGTTCGCTATGGGGCCTATGGCATCAGTTTCGCGCTGTTCATGCTGGCGTGCGACGCGCTGACACTGTGGCTGGTGATGCGCTCGGCCCGGCGGCTTGTTCCCGGCGATGAGCGCGGCACGTGGAGCGGCCTGCTCTATGTCATTCTCACCTTTGCCAGCGGGGCGGTGCTGCAAAAATTCGATCTCATCGTCGGCGCGCTATGCCTGGCCGCTGTTTTTGCTCTGCTGGCCTCGCGTGACGGCCTGGCCTGGGCCGCGCTCATCGCCGCAACGCTGCTCAAAGGCTTCCCGCTGCTGTTGGCCCCGCTGTTTGTCATGTGGCGCGTGTCATTCATTCCTGGCAGGAGCAAAGAACGGGGACACAACGTTCACGAAAAACACGAACTTTTTCGATGGAGATCGCTTGCTGTTGATTGGCGCGCGCTGCGACAAGGGCTGATCGGCGGCGGCATCGTCGCGCTGGTGGTGCTGGTGCCGGCGCTGGCGCTTGGCGGCGTGGGGGGATTGCTGCATAGCGTCGCATACCACACCAGCCGGGGACTGGAAATCGAGAGCGTGGCGGCGTCGGTGGTGCTGGCGCTGGGCTGGCTGCCGGGCATGGGCGTCACCACCACCTTCGATTTCGCCGATCTCTCGCGCGATGTCTTGTCTGCGCTGGTGAAGCCGCTGGATGCGCTGGCCACCCCGGTGATGTTGTTACTCATCGTCGCGCTATACGCGCTTTTCTGGTATAATCGCCAGCAGCGGTTGGCCTCGCCCTCCGACCCCTTCCCCGGCCAAGCCAAAGAGGGGGAGACAATACAGGGAAAGTCAGGAGCGAAAAGGAGCACGATCATCTCACCACATGATCTCCCCCCTCCAACTCTGCTGGAAAAGGGGGGGTGCCAGATGATGCTCGCCGGTTCCACAGCGGTATTATTGACGTTCATCCTGTGTTTTCGGGCGCTGCCGTTGCATTACATCTTGAGCATCGCGCCGTTGGCGGTGCTGGTGCGCCTGCCGTCAGGCTGGCAGCATCGCTGGCTGGCAGCATTGTTGCTGGCTTGCGTGGCCGGCAACATGGTCATCGGGATGTGGCACCAGTTGGTCGCCCTCTCGCCTGCTGTCGCGCTGGTCCTGATTGCGCGTAATGCTGCGTTGATTGCGGCGCTGGTGGTGATCGTTTACGGCGGCCTATGGCTTCCGGCAGGATCGCGCAAGAAAGAGGGAGCAACGCATGACATACGCGCCACCCAAGCGGCCAGCTTTGGAGAGCGAGAGCATGTTATCGCACGCTGAATCGGCGTCGCTGCGCATCATGCTGCCCTGGCGCGAGCGGCTGGCAGCATTCGCCGCGCGCAATCTCAGCGGCACGCGTGGCCTTGTCGTCAGCGGCGCGGGTATGACGGTTATCTACCTGTTGATGACGCTGGCCTTTCCCATCACCAGTTGGTGGTATCGCGTCGATGACAACCTGGGCACGATTCCCAGCCACGTGCGCTGGGCCAGACCGCTCATCGCCCTGGGCGGCCCACACCAGTTGAGCGTGTGGATGGCGCTGATCACCCTGGGGATCATCATCGCGCTCTTTGGCTTGCAGGCGCTGGCGACCTTCGCCGCGCGCACCAGCCAGGATGCCCAGAAAGCGCAGCGGCTCATCATCATCTTCGCGGTCGCCTTCATCGCCGTGCAGGTCATGATGCAGCCGATCACGTCCACCGATCTGTATGGCTATCTGGCGCGATCCTATCTCATCGCTACGCTCCATCAGAACCCCACCATCTCGCTTTCCACGTTCTTGCCGGGCGGCTATCTGGTGCCGCACGCGCGCCCGCCCGCGCCCTATGGCCCGCTGTGGCTGCTGATCTGCGGCGGCGTGGGGGCCATTGCCGGCGAAAATCTGCTGCTGGCGATGCTGCTGATGAAAGCGATCGTCGCCGCGGCAACCATCGGCACCATCCTCCTTGTCGCCCGCCTGGCGGATCGCATCTTGCCGGGGCAGCGCGTGCAGGCACTGGTCTTTTTCGCGTGGAGTCCGCTGCTGATCTTCGAGGCGGCGGGCAACGGCCACAACGACATGGTGATGATGGTCTGCGTCGTCGGCGCGCTGGCGGCCATCCAGGCGAAAAAGCCGTTCTGGGCCTTCCCTCTGCTGGCGCTGGGCGTGCTGATCAAATATTCGGTCGGCGCACTGGTGCCGCTGTGGGCCGTCTTCCTGCTGTTCGTCTTTTGCTGGCGCACTGACGTTGCCGGCGAGTTGCACCTGGCCTGGCCGCCCACCCGCGCAATGGCGGACGCCGTTGCAGCGCGCATTCGCTGGCGGCGCGTGCTGGTGATTTTCGGGGCCGGCGGCGCGTTGTCGATGGTGCTGGCGGCAATCTTTTACGCGCCCTTCTGGGTAGGATTGAAGACCTTCACCGGACTGGGCCAGCAGCTCGGCGCAACCTATTTCAACGGCTCCATCGCCGGCATGGTAGACGCCGCATTGCAATTCGCCGTATCGTCCGGCCCCAAAGCGGCATCGCTGGCCAGCGCCATTCGCCTGATGCTCTATCTGGTCTATGGCGCATATGTCATCTTGCAGACGTGGCATCTGGCGCGGCGCGGCAGCCAGGCGCAGGTGACGCATCTGGCGCTGGGGGCGGGCAAGATCATCTTCGCCACGCTGGTGTTGGTGACGTTCTGGTATCAGCCCTGGTATATCACCTGGCTGCTGCCCCTGGCCGCGCTGGCCCCCGACGCTGTTTTGCGTCGTCATGCCGCCACCCTGGCGCTGGGCGGCATGCTCACGTACATCGTGCAATATTTCGCCTTCGTCAACCAGCCGGATCTGACGCGGGATTTCTTCGTGCAGTTCTTCCTGGTGATCGTCGCCTTCGCCCCGCTATTACTCTTGCAGCACAGCAACGAATCAGGCGGCTGGCGACTGGCGCTTAATCGCTATTTCAGCGGCCTCAGCACGTTTGTGGCCGAGCGCCCCACGTTCGTCAGCCGCTTGATGCTGGCGCTCATCCTCATCGTTGCCGCGCTGCTGCGCCTGATCAAGCTTGGCAGCGCCAGCACGAACGCCCTGCACCAGATCAGCGGAAACCTGAGCGTGGCTGTCAGCGATGCGCGCGGCCTGAACGTCTTGTTTGTGCTGTTGCAGGCGTTGTTCATCAAGATCTTTGGGCCGACGCCCTTCGCGGTGTTGCTGCCCACCGCGCTCATCGGCACTGCAACAGTGTGGCTCATCGCCAGCCTGACGGATGCGCTTTTCGCTGAAACACTGGGAGATCGCAGCCAGATC
>JAJPKG010000324.1 GCA_021323815.1 Pseudomonadota bacterium | reverse complement strand
CGCCGATGCAGTTGCCATAATGGCCGATGCCGCCGACCACGCCAGCGAACAGATAGCGCGTGCGGGCGTCGGAAAGCTCGCCGAAGCGCAGGGCGTCCAGCAGGGCGATGGGGCGCGCGCCCATCGTGAAAATATCGCGCAGGATGCCCCCCACGCCCGTCGCCGCGCCCTGAAACGGCTCGACCGCGCTGGGGTGATTGTGACTCTCGATCTTGAAGACGACCGCCAGGTTCGCGCCCGCATCGATGGCACCGGCGTTTTCCGCGCCCGGCCCCAGCAACACGCGCGGCCCGCTCACTGGGAAGCGTTTCAGCAGCGGGCGGCTGTTTTTATAGCCGCAATGCTCGCTCCACATCGCGCCAAAAATGCCCAGCTCGACGTGGTTCGGCACGCGACCGAGCAGCTCAACGATGCGGTGATATTCCGCGCGCACCAGCGCCACGCCGCGCAGATCGGCATCGCTATACGCCGCGTCGGCGCTGGCGAGATCGATAGCCATAGGGGAAGGATACTCCTCATGGGGTGAAAAATGCTCTGACGTTCCAGTATATCACGGTTCAGGAAGCCGCATACGCCACAAACGCCGCTTTCGCCCGTTCGGCATCTCGTGCGCCATTCCATAGCAACAGGGTGAGCGGATCTTGTCTGGCCATGTGAGGTGTTAGCCAGAGGACGGTTTATGGTATAATACGCGGCGAAGGGCACGAGGAGGTGAGGAGCACACATCAACAACCATAACGCAACAGAATCAGCGGATGCCGGCACTTCTGTGATGAGAAGAACGCGGACTGGATGACACACAGAAAGGGAATCAACAGCCATGTCTGAGCCGAACCTAGTTCAGGTTGAAGCGCCGCCGAAAACGTCGCCGAACAAAGCCCCACTGCCATTACCTGCCGCGCACCTGACGCTGCCGGTGCTCGCCGTCATGGGGTATTCGAGCTTTTTCATTACCGGCTATGCCTCAGGTCTGGGAACCTGGCGACCGGTGCCCCTTTACATTTTTTGCAGTTTTCTGCTGCTGACGTTGCAGTTCATCATCTCGCGCGACCGCTCTCTGCAACATTACCTCTACGTTTCCGTCTCAAGCGCGCTGGCGCTCATCTATGGCGGCGCGGTCGTCTTTTTCGGCGACGATCCCAGCAATTTCACCCACCAACCGCTGACGTACATCGTCATCAACCTGGCACTTTTCCTGGTTTTCGTCTTTGATGCGGTGCGGCGCTGGCCGGCACGCGCTGCTGAACGGCCACGCCTTCCCAGCGCGCCGCGCGTCACCGAAATCTTCAGCACCATCGCGGCAGACTTCGCCGGTCTGGCGATTTTGGGCGGCATCAGCTCGATGGCGCTCGGATTTTTGTTTATCAAAGACACGTTGCAATATATCCCCAATGCGACAGCGGGCGCGGGATGCAACGGCTATGTCTGCGTGGCGCTGAACAAACCGCCGTTGAATCTGAACCTTGGCGCACTCAGCCCGGTTGGAGTATTCGACGCCGATATTGGCCTGTTTGCGCTGGGGGTCTGTTTGCTGCTGGTGGGCATCGTGGGTGTGCTTGGTTTCGGCGCAGCGCGGCAGGGGCCGCACACAACCGCTCCGCTGCCGCAACAGAATCCGGTGTGGAAATTTTTCGAGGAAGCGAGCAAGATCAGCCGTCTGGCGATGGATGAGGTGCTGGTCTCATTGCGGCTGGTGCTGTCGCCGTTGATCTGGCTGGTGCCGGCTTTCAGCATCGCCTTTTTCGCCAAAAATTTCACAGACTATCTGGCAAACGCGTCGAACTGCTTCACAAAGGTCGCATCTTGCCCGCAACACCTGAGCATCATCGACCTGCTGATCCGCCTCTTCACCCCAGCGATCAACGCGCTCGACCAGTCGTCGCCGTTCCTGGACTCGTTGCAGGGCGTGTGGCTGGGCGCGCTGGCTGTGGCAACCGTGCTGCTGGCCATCGCCATCGCCGAACACAACGCCGATGTCTTCAGCACTGCCGTCAAGGTGCTCGGCGAAACCGGGAGGGCAGCAGCCCTTACCCTGACCATTTTCTTCTATAGTCTGGCAGCCATCAATGCCGGCATTTATGTCGCCACATCCGTCAAAGTGTTGCCATTCCAGATCGGCCCATCGGGCTTGTTAGCGCTGCTGGCAACCATCGGCATCACGCTCTATGAAGCCATCGCCTATCGGCGGAGCACGCGCAGCCAACCTTCATCGTAAGTGCCCTTTCCGCGGCCAAAGCGGGGCAGCGCGATGCGCCCCACAGCAAGCCGGGGACTATCCCCCGGCTGCTACCTCGGTCGCACCATATAATAGGCCAGGATCAACACCGCGCCGAGCAGGATGGCCAGCGCGTAGTTGCGGGCATAGCCGGATTGCAACCTGCGCAGCCCCGCGCTGGTCTTGCCCACCAGCCAGGCTACGCCCCGGCTGCCACCATCCAGCATCACGCCTTCCACACCACCATTCAGCACGCGGCCCAGCAGCAACACCGGCTGCGCGCTGATCGCGTTCAGGATCGGATCAAGGTAATAGGCATTCGCCAGCAAGAGATAAAGCGGGTTGCGGTTCGGCACAAAGGTGAACGGCTTCATGCCATAGCGCTGCCAGGCCAGCACGATGCCGATGAAGCCCGCCACCGCGCCCAGGGCCAGCGAGGCAAGGGTGATGCCGGTGAAGCTGCCGCCGGCGATGGGGCCGACAGCGGGTTCCAAGAAATGGCCCAGCGCATCCAGCGCGCCGGGCAGCCCGTCGAAGCCGCCGATGAGCGAGAGCGCGCCCAAGATCACCATCGGCGCGGTCATGCTCAGCCCGACCTCATGCGCGTGCAGCGTGGCGGCATGGCCCTGCTGGTTGGGGGCTTCCGCGCCACGATAGTTCCCCAGGAAAATGGCGAAGATCAGGCGGAAGGTATAGAATCCCGTCAAGAGCGCCGTCAACAGCCCTACGGCATATAAAACGTAGTCGCCGGCGCTGCCCGTCGCGTTGGCGTGGTCGAGCACCGCGCCCAGAATGGCGTCTTTGCTCCAGAAGCCCGCGAAGGGGGGAATGCCGGAAAGCGCCAGCCCGCCGATGACAAACGACCAGAAGGTGAGCGGCATCCGGCGGCGCAGCCCGCCCATCTTGCGCAGATCTTGCTCGCCCCCCAGCGCGTGAATGACGCCGCCGGCGGCCATGAAGAGCAGCGCCTTGAAGAAGGCATGCGTCGTCAGATGAAAGATGGCTGAACTGTTCGCGCCCACGCTCTCGCCCATGAACATGTATCCCAGCTGGCTCATAGTCGAATAGGCCAGCACGCGCTTGATGTCATATTGAAAGAGCGCGACGGTGGCGGCAAAGAGCGCCGACGCACCACCCATGACGGCGATGACGGTCAGCGCGACGGGCGCGGCGGCAAAGAGCACGTGGCAGCGCGCCACCAGATAGACGCCGGCAGTGACCATTGTGGCGGCGTGGATGAGCGCGCTTACGGGCGTCGGG
>JAJPKG010000090.1 GCA_021323815.1 Pseudomonadota bacterium | reverse complement strand
TGAGCCGGCGAACAGCGCCAGATAATTCGGCTCGCTGGGGTGCGTGACGGCGTGCGCGTCGGTAAACAGCGCGCCCTGCTGCGCCAGCGCATTGAGATAGGGCGCGTCGCCGGAACCGATGATGTCGCTGTAGCTGTGATTTTCCTCGACCACGACAACGATGTGATCGTAGGAGGGCAAGGGCTGGGCCGGGCCGCCGGGCGTGCTGGTGGCAGAGCCGGCGGTGTCCGCGCAACCAGCGACGAACAGCGCGAGCAAGCCAAGCATGCAGGTGAAAAGAGGTGTGAAGTTTCGCATGCTTTCATGATAGCACCGGTTGCGCCACCATTTCGGGTGATTCGTCACAGCGACGAGCGCGACGGCCTTGATCGGTGATAGGATGGGAAGGAACAGGTGAGCAATCCCAGGAGCGATGAACAATGCCGGAACCGTTGATCTCGGTGATCATTCCAACCGTGAAGCGCCCGCAGCGATTGTGGTTGGCGCTGGAAAGCGTAGCGGCGCAAACCTATCCGCAGGTGGAAGCGGTGGTGGTGAATGACGGGGGGCTGGATACCCGCGAATTGGTGGCGCGTTATATCGCCACATTTCGCCGCCCGGCGCGCTATGTGGATCTGCACCCGAATCGGGGGCTGGCGGGGGCGCGCAACGCGGGGATCAGCGAGGCGGCGGGGGAGTGGATCGCGCTGCTGGACGACGACGATCGTTTCCGCCCGGCGCATCTGGCGCGCCTGATGGCGGCATTGCAGGCCCATCCCGGCGCGGTGCTGGCCTATGATGATGTGCTGATCGAGATCGAGGACAGCGGGGAAGATGCGGTGCCGCCGCATGTCATCGGCACGTGTCGCTTTGGGCTGCCCTATGACCGGGCAACGTTCGAGCAGGATGATTTCATTCCCCCCAGCGCCATGCTCTTCAGCCGGGCGGCATTCCTCGCCGCCGGCCAGTTCGACACCGAGATCCCCATGTGCGAGGACTGGGATTTCTTGCTGCGGCTGCGCGAGCGGGGAGAATTGCGCTACGTGCCGGGGGAGATCGGCGTGGAATATAGCTTGCGGGCGCAGGCGGGCGACAACCTGGGCAGCCAGTTCGGCGAAAACCGCCGCCGCGCATTGGATCTGCTGTCGTCGCGCTACAATCTGCCGCCGCTGGTACCGAAGACATTTCTGGACGTGGCGCGCGATCTGGGGTTTAAGATAGATATGATAGAACACGCTGATAGTGAAAAACCAGGGCCAGCATGATTCTGCTGTGGAAGCAGGGCGAGCGTCATCAGCATCGCCCCGACAGAGCGTAGCAGGTTGTTATTTCTTGCCACCGGCCTTTTTCGCCTTTGTCGCGCCTTTGGGCTTGGCGGCTGCGGCGAGGTTGGGCCAGCGGGTGTGGTAGTCGGTGACGCGCTGGAAGGCGTCGGCGGCGCGCAAGATGGTGCCTTCGTCGAACGGCTTGCCCAGCAGTTGCACGCCAACAGGCAGCCCCTCGCTGAAACCGCCCTGGAACGAGACGCCACAGATGCCCGCCAGGTTCGCCGGAATGGTGAAGAGATCCGAGAGATACATGGCATAGGGATCGTCCACGCGAGCACCCAGCTTGAAGGCGACGGTGGGCGATGTGGGCGAGATGATGACATCGCACTGCGCGAATGCGGCGTCGAAGTCGCGGCGAATGAGGGTGCGGACCTGCTCGGCACGCTTGTAATACGCGTCGTAATAGCCGGAAGACAGCGCATAGGTGCCGAGCATGATGCGCCGTCGCACTTCAGGGCCGAAACCGGCCTGGCGCGTGCGCATATAGGCGTCTTCCAGATCGGCGGCCTCGGCGCGCAGCGACAGACCATACTTCACCCCGTCATAGCGAGCGAGATTGGCGCTGGCCTCAGCGGGCGCGATGATGTAATACGCCGGCAAGCCATATTTGGTGTGGGGCAGGGAGATATCGATGAACTCCGCGCCGAGGGTTTTCAGCGTGGCGATGGCCTCTTCCACCACCTTGACCACGCCCGGCTCGGTGCCTTCTACGAAATATTCTTTCGGGATGCCGATCTTCAATCCCTTGATGTCGCCCGTGAGCTGGGCGGCGTAATCGGGGACGGAAACATCCGCCGAGGTGGAATCGTTGGGATCATAGCCGGCGATGTGTTGCAGCAGCAAGGCGCAGTCGCGGGCAGTGCGCGTGAAGGGGCCGATTTGATCCAGCGACGAGGCGAAAGCAATGAGGCCATAGCGCGAGACGCGGCCATAGGTTGTCTTGAGGCCAACGGTGTTGGTGAGCGCGGCGGGTTGGCGGATGGAGCCGCCGGTGTCAGAGCCAAGCGTGCCCATCGCTTCACCTGCTGCCACCGCCGCCGCCGAGCCGCCGCTGCTGCCCCCCGGCACACGGTCGAGATCCCAGGGATTGTGCGTTGGACCATAGGCGGAGTTTTCGGTGCTGGACCCCATTGCAAACTCATCCATGTTGAGCTTGCCGAGCGAGATGGCTCCGGCGGCGCGCAGGCGTTTGACGACGGTGGCGCTATAGGGCGGGACGAAATGCTCAAGGAAGCGCGAGCCAGCGGTGGTGGTGATGCCCTCCGTCACCAGCACATCTTTCAGCGCCAGGGGAATGCCGGTCAGCGGCGTGAGATCTTGCCCGCGCGCCAGGCGCTCGTCGGCGGCTTTCGCTTCAGCCAGGGCTTCGTCGGCGGTCACTCTGAGGAAAGCATGCACTGCGCCATCGACAGCGCGGATGCGGTCCAGGTGCGCCTGGGTCAGTTCGACGGCAGAGATCTCTTTGGCGCGCAGCTTTTCCGCCGTTTCGGCGATAGTCCAGCGCCAGGGTTCGTTGGTCATGGTTGGGGTGGTCATCTTATTCCAGCACCGCCTTTACCCGCAGATAGCTGTCTTCGCGTTCGGGCGCGTTGGCCAGCAGGGCATCCACCGGCAGCGAGGGCGCGGGGATGTCGGGGCGGAAATGATCGATGGGCGGCAAGGTAGAGGCGCTGGGCGGCACATCGCTGACATCGGCCTCTTGCAGCACGGCGATATGCTCCAAAATTCCCGCCAGTTGCTCGGTCATGCGGTTCAATTCATCTTCGCTCAGGCGCATGCGCGCCAGCAACGCGATATGTTCGACATCTGCGCGGCTCAGGCTCATCGTGGTTCAATCCTTCACTTGACAATGAATGTAGCGGGAATATCCTCACGCGGCGACCAATCTTCATCGATCTGATCCACCTGCGCAAAACGCGGTCCCCGGCGCAACGCCGCGCGCAGGGCGTCAACAGCAGAACGCGGGCCATGCGCCACGACTTCAACGCGGCCATCCGGCAGGTTGCGTGCCCAGCCGCGCAATCCGTGCTGGGCCGCCTGACGTTGCACGAAAGCGCGGAAGCCCACACCCTGCACCAGTCCGCCGACGATGGCGGTCAGGGTGACATCAGCGCGCTCATCAGAAGACATGGCGTACCTATGCCTTTCAGGCTTCAGGGTTGCAACAATGCTGCTTCTCTCATCATAGCATATTTTGGGGCACGGAAACAGGCTGGTGCTGAACCAGCGCAACGCTTGGGGACAGAGGGACCGCTGGCAGGGCGACGTCAGCCGCTCTGGTAAGTCCGCTGGCTGAACCAAGAATCCACTACGCCTTCAGGCTATGCGGGGTGTCAATAGACAAAACACGAAGAAGGGGATTAGTAGAATCCCCTTCTTGAACTCTCACTCCCCCTCGCCGTCATCCGTCCCCAGCATCGCGGCGATCTCAGCGAGGCAGCCGGCGCGGTCTTCCACCCAGCGGCGGAAAGGCAAGCGATGCACCGTCCAGCCGGCGCGTTCCAGGATGGATTGGCGATCAACGGGATTGATGCCGTCGGGCAGGGCGCGCGTTTCGGGCACGCCGTCGCACTCGATGGCCAGGGTGGCATTGCGATACGACGCCACAATGGGGATCTGGAACCCCGCGACGGGATAGTCGTACCATACCGTGTAGCCTTGATCTTGCAGCGCCGCGCCCAGTTCGCCCACGAAACCTTCCGGCGGCCCATGCTCTTCCGCCGACCCAGTTTCCAGGCAGTCGGCGGCGTATTGCAGGTAGGCTGTCACCAGGTGATCCAGCGGCAAGCCTTTGAGATCCAGCGAGGTGAAAATGACCTGGCGCTGGCGGGCACGCGTCACCGCCACGTTGAAGAGGTTTTCCTGATTCAAGAAGGTGATGGTGGCGCGGTGCGAGGACGGATCGACGCAGAAGCTCAGCAGCATCACGTCGCGCTCGTCGCCCTGGAAGGTATGCGCCGTGCCGACGGTGATCTGGTGATCTTGCAGGGTGCGCGGCTTCAACTTCGTCGCCAGTTGCTTGTTCAGATAATTGACCTGATCGCGGTAGGGCGAGAGAACGCCGATGCTGGTCTTGCTGCGCGGATCGCGCTTGGCCTCGGCTTTGGCAATGCGCTCGATCTCTTTGATGATCGCCTCGACTTCCTCGACGTTATACCCCTCTTTGCGACGCTTGCCGTTCGCCACCTTCTTCAATTCCACACTGCGCAGGCCGATGGTGTCGGGCCGGCGACTCATCACGCGCAGTGAGCCGCCGTAAAACTGGCGATTGCTGAACTCGATGATCTGCGGCATGCTGCGATAATGCTCATCCAGCAAGATCACGTCGTCTTGCGTGGGCAATGCCTGATTCACGGCATCCAGCAGGCTGTGGGTGCGATAGTTCCACTGCTCGCGCTCGATGGCTGTCAGCCCATGCTGCGTGGCGATGGCGCGCAGGCGATCTTCGCGCAGGAACGACAGGTGGCGCAACTGCTTCGGATCGCCGCAGACGATGGCATGCTTGCCGCGATAGAGCAGCGGCAGGGCGCTGGCGATGTCGCACTGCGACGCCTCGTCGATGATGACCAGATCGAACATCTCGCGCACCAGCGGCAAGAACTCCGCCACATGCTGGTTCGTCACCGCCCAGATGGGGAACGTGCGCAGCAGGGCGCGGAAGTCCATCTCGCGGAAGATGGCGTCTTGCGCGGCGTCAGATTTCGCGTTGAGCGCGGTGTGGAAAGCCATCAGTGCCCGGCGGTCGTTGCGCAACGCCTGGGCCAGCGCGTCGCGGCGGCGCACACTGAGCAATTCCGCCACCAGCTTGCCCCGGTCGTCACGGGTGCGGGCATAGGCGGTGAAGAGCGCGTTGAGGTCGCCATGCCCTTCCAGGGCGCGCGTCGTCGCCACCAGCCGCAACCGCTCGCGCTCCTTTGCCGCGATGGTGGGGATGGCGTCGCGCTGATCTTCGCTGAGATCCAGCAGGGCGCACAGGGCTGAAAGCTGTCCCTGGCCCCGGCGCTGCATCGCCCAGCCCACCAGCGGCGCAGTGTTGCCTTCCAGCTTGCGCGCCTCGTCATAGCGCCGCAGCAATTCATCCGGCCCCAGCGCTGCCGCCTGCTCGCGGTCATAATTCGGCGTCTCGATGGCGTTGGTTGCCAGCCGCGCCTCGTTCCATTCCAGTTCCAGATCCAGCACGGCGGCGATCTCGCGGTCCAGCCGCTCCAACTCGGCATCCGCCGCGCGCAGGCGATCTTCCAGCATGGCGATCTCGCCGGGGCGCGCCGCCTGGGGCATGCCCTGTGGGCCGGTGTTGGTGAGCAGACCGCTCAGCCAGCCACGCATCTCCTCGCGGTGGTTGCGGTCGCCGCCGCGCAGGATGAACGTCTGGCTGCCCAGGTGCGGCTGCAATTTTTCGATGACCACGTCCACCGCTTTGTTCATCTTCGAGGTGATCAGCACCGTCTGGCCGCGCGCGACGGCATCCAGCACCACCTGCGCGGTGGTGAATGACTTGCCGGTGCCGGGCGGGCCGATGACCAGCGTCAGCGGGCGCGTGCGCGAATGATGCACCACGCTCTGCTGCGCCAGGCTCAGTTCGGCGGCGGCGAAGATCGGCTCGGTGTCTTTGGCCGGATCTCCCTCACGCTCGCTGGCCGGGAGCGCGGCCTCGTCGAAAATGGCAGCCAGCGGCGTCGATGTGTCGCCCTGTTGGCCGAGGATCTGCAATTCGGTCAGCACGCCTTTGGCTTCGCTGGGACGCGCCGCCAGCATCATGGCTGAGGCACACACCAGGCGCAGCGGCCCGTTCATCGCCGCCCGCACCTCTTCCTCTGAGAAAATCTGCGGGAAGTCACGCAGCGCCTCGGTGTCGAGATCCGGCAGCAGTTCGCCCACCAGGCTCGCCAGCTCGCGCAATGAATCGGCTTGCAACGGCGGCGTGGGCACCTGCGCCAGAATCGCCTCAGCATATGCCTGGGCCTGCTCGTCGCTCTCGGCGTCGATGAAGGTCGAGAGCAACGGAAAATTCACGTGCTGCTCGTCCAGCGCCACGCTGACAAATGCCTTCGAGCCTTCCAGTTCGATGTGCGCCGGATAATACAGCAGCGGGGCGCAAAATTTTTCTCCGGCGTTTTTGCCGCGCGCCTGCCCCTTGCCCACCAGGAATACGGAGCCATAGATCAAAAAGCGCTCGCGCCGGTTGATTTCCGCCGCGTTATGCACCTCGATGCCGATCTTTACATTCACTTCCATGCGATTCTCTTGCGCCGTCAGCAATTGCTCGCTGCCCCCGGCGAAAACGCGATAGTCCGTCTGCTCGAAGATATCTTTGAGGATGCCACCCCGCGCATCGGCAGCGAAACAGTCATGGAAGTAGCGCGCGACACGCAAAAATGCCCCTGAAGCATTAGCCGCCGGCTGCGCGCCCGACGCGACGGCTGGCTCGGTGAAAAAGGCGGCAGAAGGGGCCGGGGAAGATTGGGCATCAGTGCGTGTCATATGGGCTTGCTCCTGTGAACGATATTAGCTCGACCATTGCGCGTGCCGGATGAAGGTGGCGCATCTGGAAACATACCGTGACACAAGAGCAGCGTCAAATTGCATAGGACTTCTGGCAAGGGGTGATGGGATCATCAGGCATGGCTTTGCAAAAGCCACGGATCTGGTTGCCTACGCGTAGCGTCTGCCGCGCGATAGCCATCATGTCCTTTTCACGAGTCTGAGCGCGCAATGTCTCCTGTTTTCGGCCCATCAGTTGGCATATCCTGCGCCTCAGCAGAGTTTTTCTTGCCGTTTAAAAACCGCCTCTCGATTGAGAGACGGTTTGGGGTGATTGGTGAATTTACAGCTCGCGCATCACCTTTGCCAGCGCCTCGCGCGAGGGGCGCAGTTTGTCTTCCGGGAGCCGCGCCAGCGGCACCTGGGGCAAATGCTCAAGTTCCGGCAGCGAGGGGCGGTCCTCGTTGAGATAGATCAGGCCGGTGATGAACTCTTGCTTGCGGTGCGCTTCGTCCAGCAGCTTCATCGCGCCATAGCGGTCGCGGGGGTCATGCTTCTCGTCCAGCTTGCGCAGGATGACGTGCGAGCCGTCGTGCATCTCCACTTCCACCGTTGTGCCGGGTTCATACTCCACCGTGATCTCTTCTTGCGGCGCAACGAAGCCGAAATCCGAGATGACCTGCTCGTGGGCTTTGCCATAGGCATAGCTCTTGGTGGAATCGTCGTGGTCGTTGAAGGTCACGCACGGGCTGATGATGTCGAGCACCGCCGTGCCGCGATGGCTCAGCGCCGCCTTCAGCAGCGTTTCCACCTGGCGCGGATCGCCCGCGAAGGAGCGGGCAACGAAACCGCAGTCCGCCACCAGGGCTTCGTGGCACACGTCAATCGGCGGCAGTTCGTTGCGACCGGCATATTTCAATTCCTGGTCCAGGTCCGCCGTGGCGGAGAACTGGCCTTTGGTCAGACCATAGACGCCGTTGTTTTCCACGATGAAGACAACCGGCACATTACGGCGCACCATGTGCTTGAATTGACCGATGCCGATGCTCATGGCATCGCCGTCACCGCTGATGCCGATGGCCGTCAGCGTGTGGTTCGCCATCATCGCGCCGGTCGCCATCGACGGCATGCGGCCATGCAGACCGTTGAAGCCGTGCGACTGGCTGATGAAATAGGCCGGCGTCTTGCTGGAACAGCCGATGCCGCTCAGCTTGATGATCTGCGTCGGGTTCAGGTTCAGATCATAGGCCACCGAGATGATGCGCTGCGAGATCGAATCATGCCCGCAGCCCTTGCACAGCGTCGAGGGGCGGCCCTTGTAATCGTCGCGGGTCAGGCCCAGCCGGTTGACCTTGATGGGGGGTTCTTGGATAGCCATCTTTTACTTCTGCTCCTCTTTCAAGATGGACCGGGCGATCCATTCGCTGGTCAGCGGCAGACCGTCACACTTGGAAATTTGCACCATGTTGTTGGCGCGCTCCGGCACTTCCGTCTGCAAGATCTTGCGCATCTGGCCGTCAAAATTGTTTTCCACCACGTACAGGCGCGGATAGCGCTGGATGAAGTCGCGCACTTCCGCGGTCGTCGGCAGCGCTTTGAGGCGCAGATAGCTCGTCTTCACGCCCTTCGCGGCCAGGAATTGCCGCGCCTCAGGCATGCTCTGGTCCGTCGAGCCATAGGCGATGATGCCGACCGCCGCGCCGGGCACCTCATCGATCACCGGCTTGGGGACGATGGTGCGGGCATATTCATGCTTGCGATGCAGCCGTTCCAGGTTGGCTTCCCACTCGTCGGCGCGCTCGGTGTATTGCGCGTATTTGTTGTGGCCGCTGCCGCGCGTGAAATAGGCGGCGTATTTGCTCGGCGTGCCGGGGATGGTGCGATAGCCGATGCCGTCGCCATCCACATCTTCATAGCGGTTGAAGCCCTTCATCTGCTCCAATTGCTCGGCGGTCAGCACCTTGCCGCGATCCATCGGCTGATCGGGATACACGAAGGGATCGGTCATCCAGACGTTCATGCCCAGGTCCAGATCGCTCAGCACGAAGACCAGTGTTTGCAAGCGCTCGGCCAGGTCAAACGCGCGCCAGCCGCACTCGAAGCATTCCTGCATATTTGCGGGCAGCAACACAACGTGGCGGGTGTCGCCGTGACCGAGGTAATAGACCTTCAGCACGTCGCCCTGGCTCACGCGGGTCGGCAGGCCGGTGCTCGGCCCCATGCGCATGATGTCCCAGATGACGGCGGGGACCTCAGTGAAGTACGCCAGGCCGGCATATTCGGTCATCAATGAGATGCCGGGGCCGCTGGTGGCCGTCATCGCCCGCGCGCCGGCCCAGCCCGCGCCCACAACCATGCCGATGGCGGCGATCTCGTCTTCGGCCTGGATGATGGCGTAATTGCGCGTGCCGTCGGGGTCGGTGCGCAACTCTTTCGCATAATCGCTCAGCGCATCAACCAGGCTGGTGCTGGGGGTGATGGGATACCACGCGGCGACGGTGAAGCCACCGAAGCACGCGCCCAGCGCGGCGGCAGAGTTGCCGTCGATCATCACCTTGCCGGCGGTCGCATTCATGCGCTCGACTTTGAAGGGATCGCGTTTGACGATGTTTTCTTTGCAATAATCGACAGCGGCTTTGACGACGCCCATGTTGAGATCGACCGCTTTGCGCTTGTTGTTGAAGTGATGCATCAGCGCGGCATCGATCTCGTTGATGTCGATGCCCAGCAGGTAGACCAGCGCGCCCACATAGGCCATGTTGGCGACGTATGACAGCATCTTGGCCGAAGCACCCGAAGTCTTGGCAAGCTGCTGCACCGGCAGCGAATAATAGGTCAGGTCGTCGCGCGTTTCGGTCAGCTTCCACTCCGTCGGGTAGATCACCACGCCACCGGAAGGCACCTTGCTGATATCCTCATCAGCAGTGGCGCGGTTCATGGCGACCAGCACTTCTGCCGTCTCGCGGCGACCGATGAAGCCGTCTTTGCTGATGCGGATGATGTACCACGTCGGCAAGCCCTGGATGTTGGATGGGAAAAGGTTCTTGCCGGTGACGGGGATGCCCATCTTGAAGAGCGCGCGCGCGATGGCATTGTTCGCGGTCTGGCTGCCTGAACCATTGACTGTTGCAGCGATAATCGAGAAATTATTCACGCCGACCGGGCTGCCAAAAGTCTCGTTTTCCGTCGGGCGTGTTTGGGTGGATGTGCCCATCTTGAGCCGGTCTCCTTGTGTGTGAGGACTTGACATCCTGACCACGTGCGCGGCCCCTGAGCGAAACAGGCGGCAGGCCGGGCGACACATTGCCGGGACGAACAGCATTGTCCATGTCGATATGTATACAGGTATGATAACATCTGCCCCGAATAATGCCCACTCGTAGCCCTGCGGTAAAATCCGACATTTTCGCGGGATTGGTGCTATAATGACGGGAAATGGTGAGTCGGGCATCGCCGCCAGATTTGAGAAATGAGGGGAGCACCTATGGCTGGTACTGCGCAAGAGTCCGAGGCGAATGGCAGTGGGCGGCAGCGTCGCCCGCGCATCGAATGGTTCGAGGCGGTGCTGGCTTATCGCCGCTGGCACACCATCGCCGAGGCCAGCCGTCGTCTGGGTGTCAGCCAGGATCTGCTCAGCGAGCGCATCCGCCTGTTGGAAGAATGGTTTGGGCACGAGTTGTTTGAGCGTTCGCAGCCGCACCTGCGCCTGACACCGCGCATGACGGCGGTGGGCGAGCGCCATCTGCCCTATATGCAGCAGATCGTCGCCGCCTTCGACGATCTGCTGACGACCATGACGGTGCCTTCCACGCGCGGGCAGATCGTGGTGGCGCTGCCGGAAAGCCTGGCGACGGGGCTGCTGGCCGGGGTGCGCTCCGCCATGCACGAACGAGGCATCTTGCCGCCGGGCGGCTGGCGCTTTTTCACCGCCCGCAGCGCGGTGGTGCGCAAAGAGGTCAGCCTGAAACATGCCGCGCTGGGCTTGCTGATCGAGCGCGATCCCTATACCGACCGGGAGTTGGTGGTGGAACCCATCGCACGCAGCCCCATGTGCCTGTTTACCAATCCCAATCATCGTTTCGCGCATCGCGCCGAGCCGGTCAGCATCGACGAACTGCGCGACGAGGTGATCGTGCTGGACAAAGATCAATCCACCTATCGCGCCATCTTCGAGGGGCTGCTGCGCCGGGCGAATATTCCCATCCAGCGGCGCGACGCCTTCTCGAACATCGAGGCGGTGAAATCCGCCGTGCAGGCCGGCCCCGGCGTGGCCATGCTGCCCTATTTCGCCCTGGCGCACGAGGTGCAGGCAGGCGAACTGGCCATCGTCAACTTCGCCGAAGAGCCAGTGTACGTCCAGATCTTGCTGGCGCATCACCCCGACAACCGGCTAGACCAACCCGCCATCCGCGAGATCTGCAACGAATTTCGCCGCCGCGCGCTGCTGCTGCCGCAGCCTGTGCCGGAAGTGGTGCATGGATAGACAGCACCACCACGACTCGCAGAGAGAATTGAACATCCAATCGCTCCCTGCGCGCAGAAGAAATTGCTGGGATGTCCCGTTGGGATAGATTTTTGCAGAAGGTGCTTTCAGGTCATGCCGATCAGAACATCGATTTTGATGAACTGCGCGGATTGCTGACGCGCTTGGGCTTCACTGAAACAATTCGCGGCGATCATCATATCTTTCGCAAGCAGGGCGTGCGTGAACGCATCAACATTCAGCCTCGCAATGGTAAAGCGAAAGCTTATCAAGTCGAGCAGATCCGTGTTATTCTAAAGCAGTACGGGCATGACGAGCATGCCATAAAGGAGGTTGGAGGCATGGATTATAAATATCGGATGGAATTGGCATGGAGCGAACGAGATCAGGCGTGGATTGTCCGCGTGCCGGAATTGCCGGGCGCGCTGGCTGATGGCCCCACGCCGGAAGCCGCTATTCAGGAAGCGCAGATCATCATCCAGCAATGGATCGAGACGGCGCAAGCTGATGGCGATCCGATTCCACCACCACAGTTTTATCAGGGCAGTTACCCCGAAGTCCAATCTGCCAGTTGATTGTCAGAAACCCCCGCTTCCAAGATGGGGGCTTCCTGCGCTATTTCTGTGAGGCCAATATGCCCTTGAAATTACACGTCGTGGTGCATGGCGCGGGGCCGGCATTCATCCGCGAGCCGGGTTGCCCCTGCGCGCGCTGCGCGGAGCCGCAGCTGCCCGAACATCCGTCGCCGCAAGACATGGCGGATCTCTTGGCGTGGGTAAGGCAGGCGCACACCGCCGCTTCGCTGGTGATCGAGCAAGACGGCGTCGCCATTGACCACACGCTCATCGACATCGGCATGGGAGTGATGAATAACCTGGCGCTGCCGACGCCCGCGCACAACCAACCGATCTCGCGCCTGTTGGTGACGCACGGCCACCTGGACCACATCGCCGGGCTGGACGGCCTGACGCATTCCCTGGAAAAAGCGCGCCAGGCGGGGGATTTCGCCGCCGGCGAGCAGCCCTGGCCGCTGCCGGTCTTCACCACGCGCCACACCTGGCAGAACTACATCGGCCCCAACCCCGACAATCCAGCGAAGGGGGGATTCATGCGGTGGTCGCACGAGCGCATGCAGTTCGAGGATCTCACCGATGCCGCGCTCTCGCTCTCGGCGGTGGAACTGCATCCCGCGCTGCTGGTAACGCCGATCCCCGCCGAACACCTGGCCGGCAGCGTCAATTACCTCTTCGAGTTCTGGCCCAGTGGCAGCCAGACGCAGGGCGATCCTATCCGCGTCGCCTGCTGCTGGGATCTGCACCATTTTCCCGCCGGCCAGCCGGGCAATTTCTGGAAAGGGGTCGAGCTTGATCCGTTGAGTGGGGCGCTGGCAGAGAAGATGCGCGACCTCAGCCTGCTGCTGATCGAGATGACTCATTGGCGGCCAGGACCGGGGCATATCAGCTTCGAGGGTGAGCCGGACGGCTATGGCGTGCGCGATCTCATCACCGCGTGGCAGCCGGAAGCGACGCGCATCATGCATTATTCCGGCTGGAACGACCGCCATCTGCCGGACGGCACGTGGACAAGGGGCGAGGCCGCCACGCGCAACGTCAACCCCGCCACCGGCCCGGTCAGCGACCACCACCTGCGCCGCGCCCTGCATGCCGCGCTAGACGCGCCCAGCAATATCGACATTGCCCAGCCGGCGATGACGCTGACCTTTGGATAACACGCGCTTTTCAGATCAACCGAGATCGTATACAATATCGTATGCAATAGGGCGTGTGCTATCTGGAAACACAGGGGGCGATTGATGTCGCAGTTTCGGCTTGAGACGCGACCTGATGGGTTGCAGCGGGTCATTACAGACGGATTGGCGTCAATCAACGGGCGCGAGTGCGCGCTGGAACTGGTGGGAGGCGTCACGCCGGATCAGGCTGAGCGCGTGCTGCGCTATATCGGCGACTACATCGCGTCGTCGCGCCAGAAGATCAAGCCGGGCGAGACGATGCGCTATGGCTGGTCCACCCTGCGCTTCGTGCAAGATGAGGGCGACGCGGCGCTTTCCATCGAAGAACTGGAAGATCCCTATTCCACGACAAGCGATACCTTTGCGCGCGGTGCGGCCAAAGCCATCCAGATCTTGCGCTCGCAAGACGAAGCGGTGAAACGCAACGGCTTGAGCAGCCCGGCGCACCACCCGCACCGTTCGGAGCGCGCCGTCATCTGTCGGCGGCTTTCGCCCAATGCGCCCTGGCGTGTGCTGGTCTTTGACCGCATCAAAGCACGCCAGGCGGACCAAAGCGGCTGGTTCGTAGGGTGCGGCAGCAGCACGCACGACCACAACGATGTCAACGAGCTGGCCTCGCTGCACCTGGTCTATCTTTCCGAGCGCGATCCGCGCATCGTGGAATATCTGGCGATGCCGGAAGACTCGCGCGTGGTCTTTGATCAGCGGCGCGTCATCGTGTTTAACCCAGGAGCGCAAGAGGGGCACGTGGATAGCACCGCAGTGCTTTCATGACATATCCCGGTTTCCGGCTCAGGTTGGTATCAAAATTGCTCTCTGCCTGATGATGTAGGCCAACCGTTGAGGCGACCGATTCTTCATACTCTTTCAGGTGGAAGCAGACATGGCGCACGAAGAGACATCCTCACAACACGCTGACGCGCGCCAGGCAACGGTGCTCATTGTTGATGATGATGCCGACATCCGCGATCTGGCGCGCGAGATTTTGCGCGATGCCGGCTATCGCACGTTGGAAGCGGCTGACGGGGTGAGCGCGCTCGAGATCATGCAAAATCACACGGGGCATCTGGTGGTGCTGCTTGATATTCTGTTGCCCCAGCTAGACGGCGCGTCGCTGCTGGGGATTGCAGCGCGCAACCATCACATGGCGGTCAGCAACGCCTATGTGCTGATGACCGGCAAACCCATTGTCGCGTTTCCCGTGCTGCGCCAACTGGCGGCACAACTGGGCGCGCTCATTCTGCCCAAGCCGTTCGACCGCGACGCGCTCATATCAGCCGTCAATCGTGCTGCCGCAAGCCTGCGCGTGCAGCCCATCCCACCGCAAGAGCAGCGCTCGCAGATGGGGAAATAGCGCGCCTCACGGCGGCAAATTCGCGGCGCAAAGTCTGCAAATTCACAGCGGGCGTTTCCGCAAGCGCGGCAATGAAATCGTTCGCCGGCCACCGCAGCACCATCCCCTGGCGCGGCGCGATGATCCCCACCTGCCGCAGATGATACGTATCGCGCTCGTCCAGCAGGGCATAGCCGGCCAGATCGCGCAGCCAGCGCGCCTCAATCGCCGGGTGGGTGGTCGCCTTGATAAGATACAGGCCGTCCCCGATAATCAGCGGCCCCAATGCGCTGCCATGCGGCATCATGCCGCCAAACGTAGGGAAAAGCGTCGCCGGCTGCGCCAGGAATGTTTCGTGCTCCGCCATGAAACGGCGGGCCAGCAGCGCGATATCCGCAACGCATAGAGCGGGGGGCAGCGCCAGCCAGCCGGGCAGGGTACGCGGCAGGGCAGGATCAAGCAGTGGGGTGGTCACAAATTGCCCGGCGCGATAGACATCTTCGCATAACCCCAGCAGATAGCAGATGCGCGCCATCTCCGCTTCATCCGCGTCGTCAGGCTGCCGCCCGGCGGGAGCGATACGCGCGATGGCCGCTTCCAGTTCAGCGAAAAGCGTGGCGATGGTTGCCTGGGGATAGGGAGCTTCCGGTGTTTGGGCGAGCATCTGTGCACCGCGCCATGCCAGCAGATCGCGCAGCGGCATCATGCCCCAGCAAAACCGCAGCCGGTAGCCGACAGCGCGCGCCACCACCGCCCAGGGATATGCCTCGGCTTGCGGGCGCACGGTGCCTGCCTGGGCCAGTTGCGTGTTCGCCACCCGCGCCAGGCGCGACGTGTTGTGATAGCGCTGCCACAGATATTGGCCGACGATGCTGCCATGATGATTGAAGACTGAACTGAGCGACATGTGGAATGATTCCTTTGCGGGCGTTTCACAAGATCATTCTGTGGAGAGATGATGAAACCGGCAGGTGCGGAGCTGGAGGCTAAGCCCTCCGGCTCGAAAAAGAAACCCCTCCGGGTTGATTGTTGGCATACATGAGAAGATTGCATCAGCAATACGCGATATCACGCAGGGCAGATCTCTATACAATCCTCGTGCGATTCTGCTACAATGGCAGCAGATGAGGTCGTCGAGTCGAGAGGACGGCGCGATGCAACAGGCGACGGATGTGCAAGCGCAACCAACCATTCCCCGGCCACGCTCCGGCATGACACCGCCGTTGAAACGCGAGCAGCGGCGCGCGGCGTGGCGCGTGTTGCTGGGCGTGGCGTTGGCCCTGGCGCTGATA
>JAJPKG010000450.1 GCA_021323815.1 Pseudomonadota bacterium | reverse complement strand
TCAGCGCGATTTCGTCAATTACATGGAAATGGATGAGCATAAGGAGCAGACCTGGCGCATGTGCCGGGCAGACGGCAAGCGCATGTATGTCAGCATTCGCCCGGCGATCATTCGTGATGACCTGACCGGCGAGCGGCTTGGCTCAGTGCATCTGATCCGCGATGTCACCACCTGGCGCGAAAGCGAGGCGGTGAAAGATGAATTTTTGCAAGAGGCCAGCCACGAATTACGCGCTCCCTTGCAGCCGCTTATCCTCGCCACCCGCTTCATGCAACGCTGGGCCAACCGGCCTGAACGCGCGAACGATCTCAGCGAGCTGGCCGAACAGGTGATCCATCAAGCCAAGCGCATGAGCATGCTGGTGCAAGACATGCTGGATATGACCCGCATCAACGCCGGGCGCTTCAACGTCCTGCCGACCCCTTGCGATCTGGCGAGCATTGCGCGCAATGTGGTGGAAGAGCAACGTGCCATCTCACACCGCGAGATCGCCCTGAGCGGCGATGAGGCGGCGCTGCCTATTCTGGCTGAGAGCGAGCGCATCTGGCAGGCGCTCACGAACCTCATCAATAACGCCGTAAAATATTCCGCCGCTCCCGCCCCGATACAGGTAACGCTGGCGAAACGAACAGATGGGGATGGCGCTTGGGCACGCCTTGCCGTGCACGATCGCGGATGCGGCATCCCGCCGGATCACCTGCCGCGCGTATTCGAGCGATTTTATCGCGCTTCCGTCACACATCAACTTGCGCCCCAGCAACAAGACGGGCTGGGGCTAGGTCTGTATATCACGCATGCTATCATCATCGCGCATGGCGGGCGCATCTGGGCAGAGTCCGTCGTGGGTGAAGGCAGCACTTTTTTCATCGAACTGCCCCTCGCCGCCGAATGAGGCTCATCCATTAGCCGGCATAGCGGATGTACCCCTGCACCTGATAGCCGGGCCATGCCTGCACGGTACCATCCAGCGCGATGGTCAGGCTGGCTTGCGAGGTGGGTGAATTGGCCTGGGCGAACGTCACCTGACCCGGCTGGCCGTTCGTGGGAGGCGTTACGCTGGTGACGACCGCCACATGCCCATAGCCCTGCGCGCCGCCGGAAAAGGCAAGGATATCTCCTGGCTGCGGCAATCCCTGGCCGTTAGCAACCTCTTGCCACCCGGCAAGACCCTGATAGGCACGCCAGAAATCCGCGCCATTGGGCGTGGCGGGCAGCGCAATGCCGGCCTGGCGAAACACGCCATCTACGAAGGCGACGCACTGCACGTTGCCGTTCCCCCAGCCGGGCGTGTCGAACGCTGCCTGTGCCGCTGCCGGCGTCACCTGCGGATCGTAATATTGGTTATTCGCCCCGCGCAGGTCGCCCGCCAACTGCACGGCCACTGAGGCGATGGCATTGCCCGTCGCGCTGCCGGCGTTACCAAACATGCTGGAATTGATGAGATTGGGGGAGATACTTCCCCAACCATCGCTGACGAGGTTTCTTAACACTCCATCAAGAACGGTGGTGTTCCCTGATAGTCCATCAGCGCCGGACATGACCCCAAGCGCGGATGAAAGCAAGGACGCGAACGAATCGGTTTGGGCAGACGCAGCGTCGCCAGATGCATCGCCGGAAAGCATCGCGGCGGCATCACTCTGGCTCTGCGCTTGCATCAGCTCCACCAACCATTGCGCCTGTTGCGGACTGATCCCCGGTGACAACGGATTGATTGCAGACATCGAAAGCGGCCTCCATGCCGTTTTCTCCCATGATACTTCGAGGATGCCATGCGCCATCAGGGCGAATGGTCACGTAAACCAGGGCCGGATGGTGCGACGTGCAAACAGCCGTATCGCTCGCCGATTTGTTTGCCCGGCTGCATGATATGCTGCTCTCGACAACGGCAAGACGACCGTATTATACTGAATACCAGCAGGCTATGTGTGACAATCCAAGAAATGGAGCGTGCCATGCCCAAAAAGCGCACCGATGATTTCGATAAGTTGCCTATCGCGGAACAACAAGAGGAAATCGATCGTTTTTATATCCGTAAGGCAGTACGCAAAGCCAATAGGCAGCTTGCCAAAGACGTAGCAGCATGGGTGACTGACCTCACACCAGAAATACGTGATGAGTTTATGGAACTTTTCGAGGCTGCTGGCCATGAAGGGGAATATCACGAAACCCCTCAAGCCACTACCCAGGATCGAGTCATGATCTTAGCTGCCAGGCTTACAAATATTATCAAACGACTGGAAGATACACCACTCGACTATTCTGGTGCTCTAGAACTCAGCTACGTCTATCAACGTATCGAGATGGCTATCAATAAACTAGCAGCCACCGCAAGAGGAACAATGGCAGATGCGATCCGCATGTATCGCCAGATAGGAGAAATCATTCGTAAAAAGGTGTATGTCGAAACAGGCCATTACCCTGAAGATTTTCCTCTTCCGCGTGGTAGAATGACAGGGTTGGAGAAACCTGACCAATTCAAACTCAGGGACCACCAACCACGATTATTTGTGGATGAAGAATGAAAGGGGGGCCATCATGACAAAAACAACGCAGCTTTCGCTTTTCGATGCTGATGCTGCGCGAGCGTATCAGCGACAACAACGCCAAGCTGAACTAAAGGCCCTCATGATCCAATACATTGGTGAGGAAGCTACCAAAAAGTGGTATGCAAAACAAAAGAGCCTGCGGCAAAAACTCGACGCTATTTATAGCCAGCCTTTACGTCCAGATTTGCAAGCATCTCTGGATGCACTACAAGCCGAGGTCATGGCAACAGCGAGGCCGATCAACAACGATTATGCCTTGCTCAATATCGAACCCGGTTCGAGTAAGCGCGACATCAAGAATGCGTATCGCCGGCATGCGCGTCGGCTGCATCCCGACAAGGGGGGCGATCCCGAAGCCTTCAAAGCGCTGTACGCTGCCTATCGTCGCCTGCTGGCTGCTGCGCGGGAATAGTTCAGCTCGCTTTTCACCTGCGATAACAGCCGCTCACTGAGAAAAATGGGCGGCTGCTCTGTCTCCTTCAACAACCGCCCGACCACTGCTGGGGATCAATCAATGGGGAACCCGCTGCTGGGGCGCGCGCCAAAAAGATCGGCGATGATCTCGCGCAGGCGCTCGACGGTGCCGGTGCGCAGCACATAGAGCGGCTTGCCGAGAGCTTGCACTGCTTCCACGCGGTCGGGCTGCTTGCGATAAACGCTTTTCAATACCAACACGGTATCTGCCTCATGCTCGTCTTTGCCGACCGTCGCCGGCACGCCGAGTTCGCGAATGACCTGTTCCAGCCGCGAGCGGTTGATGCCCATCGGATAGATCACGCGGCGGCGGTGACCGTTGCGCCCTCCGTTGCCGGGTGGTGCCATATGTAACGTCTGATCCTGGCTGGCAAGATCCGGCAGTTCGTGCGCGAGATCTTGGTCAAACCACACAGCGGCAGGGGTGGCGCTGCTGTTCGGGCTTGCATCAGCCGGGCGATAATCCTCATTGCGTGGCGGAGCGCTGTCCCGTCCATTACCTCGTCCGTTATACGTGTTGTTGCCACGCGGACGGGTAGGAGTCCAGCGGTCACGCAGCGCTTCGACAGCATGGCGGCCCTGCGGCACCAGCGGCCCGCGCAATTCATCCAGCTTCGCGGGGCGGGCGGATTCCACCGAGCGGCGCAGCGTGCCGTCCGGCAACAACTCGCGTGATTCGCGCGTAGGCATTTCGCCGCGCAAGAGGGCATCAACCGCAGCGGCGACATCGGCATGCAACAACAGGCGATTGCGCTCCTGCTGCTCGACCACCACATCAAACGTCGGCGGTGC
>JAJPKG010000131.1 GCA_021323815.1 Pseudomonadota bacterium | reverse complement strand
TCCTGCCCGGCAAGTTGATCATAAGACGGCATCCCTACACGAAGCGGTTGCAACCTGGAAGACGGCGTGATGAAAAAGAACCAGGGCGTGATGCATCACGCCCTAGCTTTATGATACACGCGCGACAGGAATTCAGCAAATGCTCCTATTTGCCGATGGCACGGATCAACAATTCGCTCAGGAAGTAGAGGAAGGTCAGCGCCACGCCCAGGATGATGGGGCTATAGGGGTCCGCGCCCGGCGTGATGACCGTCGCCAGCAACCACAATCCCACCAGCGCGTAAGGACGCGACCGGCTGAGACGCCGCGACGAAATGACCCCGATGAGTGACAAAAACGTCATCACCAACGGCAGTTCAAAGGTGACGCCGAAGGCCAGCATAAAGTAGAGGATGAACGAGAAATAGTTATCCGCCGAGATCAACTCGTGGAAGCCGGCATCTTGCCCAAAACCCAGCAGCCACGCGACCGGGAAGCGCAGCGTCACGAAACCCACCGCCAGCCCGACGACGAAAAGCGCCACGCCGATCAGCGTGAACGGCAGCGCGTATTTTTTCTCTTTGCGCGTCAGACCGGGGGCAATGAAACCCCAGGCTTGATACAGCCACATCGGCGCGGCGAGGCCGATGCCCACCCCTAGCGCCACCTTGAACGCAACCGTGAAGCCTTCGCCGACCCCGGTAACGACCAGATGGCCATAGACCCCGTGTAACGGGATCTGCAAGAAGGCGAGGATGGGATGAATGAAGATGAACGCGACGATGCTGGTAACCAAGATAGTGATGATGCAAAAGAACAACCGGCGACGCAGTTCCGCCAGATGTTCCACCAACGTCATCTGCGCGCCTTCAGCTTCGTCGGCGCTTTGGTTGGGCCAGAAACCTTGAAATCCGTCCTCGGTTTCGGTCAGCGGCAGATCGCGATCGATATCTGTCGTAGCCATAACACTCTCGCTGACACAAGGATAGGCTGGCGGCGCAGAATATTGCTCGATGCGCCGCTTCGGTCAGCCGAATGACTCAGGCTTCGGGATGCGTCTCGCCCGTCACCTGCGGCACGGTTTGCGCCGGGGGAATTTGGTGGTCGGTGCTGGTTGGAGTGGGCGTCTCAGGGGAATTCAAATTCTCCTTCATGGATCGCTGGAACTCTTTGATGGTCTTGCCGACAGCACTGCCCATCTCAGGCAGCCGCTTGGGGCCGAAGATCAAGAGTGCTACTATCAGCACGATCAGAAATTCCCACCAATGTCCTACGAACGGCATAAGGGACACTCGCTTTCATCGAACATGAGAAGTGCGCGGCCTATCGTCAGGCCAACCGCATCGCCTTCCCCATATTATACACGCCCCGTGCCGATTTGGCTAGCATTTGGGCTGATTTGCTGCGGCGTTAGTGGCTTTTTACCCAGGCAACGAGGTCATGGTCCAGCTTGCTGCGGTCCGGCTCAAACTCGCTGTCGTGCTCGTAATCGGGATATTCGATGTAGCGTTTATCCTGGCTGGCGAGCCGGTCAAACGCTTTGCGCGTGGCGGCAGGGACTACCGCTTGATCTTTCCCCGCCTGCAACACCAGCGCGGGGATCGTGACTTTTGCCGCGCAGGCGAGCGTTTTGCCGCGCATCTGCGTGATCTGCCAATAAAAACCTTTGGTGCGGGCATAGACCCAATAGGGGTCGTTCAGCAGAAATTCCCCCGCTTCGGGTTGCGAGGTCATCTTGACGGTCTGCCGCGTGTCGGGCAGGTGGACCACTTGCGACGATCCGCGCATGCCGCCGAGCAAGATCGAGAGCACCGTCAGCGGGGAAAGCTTGGTGGTGTCGGCGATCCAGGGATTCAGCAAAATGATCCCCGCCAGTTTGTCTTGGTGCGCCGCCGCGTAGTGGATGGCGAAGACGCCACCCATGCTGTGCCCCAGCATAAAGACCTTGCCGCCGGGGAGATCCTGCTTGATCTGATCCACCATGTGATCGATGTCGGTGAGGAAGGTTTGCCAGCGCACCACGTGGCCGCGCACGCCTTCGGATCTGCCGAAGCCCTGGTGATCCAGCGCATAGACGTTGATGCCCAGGCTGGCCAGCGCGTTGCCCATGTCGATGAACCACCCACTGTGCGCGCCCAGCCCGTGCATCAGCAGCAGCGTTTGCGGCGCGCCGACGCGCCAATAGCGGTAAAAGATGGCGGGGCGCTCTTCGGTCTTCAGTTGCGCCGTGCCCACCTCGCCACCGGGGGGAGCTTGCATCACCCCCCAATCGCCGGGGGCCTCAGTGCGGTACAATGATGGCATGCCAGATCTTCCTCTCGTCACGGAGAATCGTCTGCGGTCAACGCGACCTGAGCTATTATAGCACTGTCCACCGGCCTGCGCCAGAAAGGATGTTATCCCATGCTCATCCCTGCTTCCGCTGAACTCGTGCCGCCCCAGCAGGATCGTCTGGGGGTGCTGACCTCCACGCTGCCGGTGGTGCTGGCCGCGCCCCAGGTGAGCCTGAACGGCGCGCGGGTGGCGACGGTGGCGGACGTGTGGGCCGCGGAACCCTGGCCGAGCGCGGGATGGGATACGCGCATCCACTTCTTTGACGGCACCGAGCGCACGCTGAACTGGATGGCGCTGCTGGATGCCCTCAATTTTTGTTTCTGGGGCGACCCGCCCAAACCGCGCTCCATTGAACGCGGCGCGACCGCACCCGTTCCTGATCCTGATCGCATCCCGCGCTGGCGCGTGCGCTGGCGCAACACGTGGTACAACGGCTATAACGCGCTGGCGGTGGCGTTGCGCCGCGCGGTGGAAGCCGGCCAGCCGCTGTGGGACGCTGGGTATCTCGCCCGCTTGGATGCCGAGACGCTGGGGGAAATCCTGCGCCCCGATGCCGATGCTGACGGCGTGGCTGTGCCGATCCCGCTTTTCGAGGCACGGCTGACGCATGCCCGCGAACTGGGCCGGGTGTTGCTGGAACGCTATGACGGGCAGTTCCCCAACGCCGTCGCCGCCGCGCAGGGTGACGCCGTGACCCTGGCGCTGAGCATCGCTGAATATTTCCCCTCGTTCAACGATGTCGTCGAATGGCGCGGGCCGGAAGGTGACGCTGCCCCCAGCGAGGTGCGCCTGCTCAAACGCGCGCAGATTCTCGTCAGCGACATCGCCAGCGCCTTCGATGGCAAAAGCTGGGGCCGTTTCGCTCATCTGGACGATCTGACGGCCTTTGCGGATTACAAAGTGCCCCAATTGCTGCGCCGCCTGGGCATCCTCGACTATGCCCCCGATCTGGCAGGGCGCATCGACCGGCTGGAACTCATCCCCCCCGGTTCGCCGGATGAGGTGGCGATTCGCGCGGCGACCGTGTGGGGCGTGGAATGGCTGCGCCGCGCCCTGGCTGAACGCGGCATGGTCGTCAGCGCGCCCGCCATCGACTATCGCTTGTGGCTGGCCGGCCAGCTCGCCCACGCGCGCGATCGCCCCTATCACCGCACCCGCACGATCTATTATTAGGGAATAGATCGGCCAGGATGTGGCCCCACCCCCTGCCCCCCCTCCCCAGCAGAGATGGAGAGGGGGAATCAAAACGCGAACCGATCTAGCGCTGGAGCCTCAGGAACACCCCGAACTCGCAAATAGGCCGGGGAATAGCATTCCCCAATTCGATACACAAAGCTCTTCGGGCTATGGTGGAAACGCCGCCGGGAGCTAAACCTCCCGGCTCGAAACAGAAACCCCTCCGGGCTAGCAGCACCGGCTCAGGGGGGACATTCCGCAAAATCGGCGTGAGGCGCGTTCTTTCTGAACAACAGTCATGGGAAAACACCATGCCTACCTGTCGGAAAGGATGACCACCCTATGCGACGAATCTCTTTTCGTCTTCCAGCGCTATCATTGATTGGCGGGCTGGCGCTGATGCTGGCGGCGTGCGGCAGCACCGTCACAGTGAGCACCACCGCGCCATCTTCCCCCGCGAACCCCTCCGGCAACCCGCCGACCACGCCGCCCAAACCCACGCTGACCATTGTTACGGCACAACAATCCCAGAGCGGCAAAGATGCTACCGCTGTGAAGATTAGCGTCACCACCACTTGTCCCAGCGGAACAACGCTCGTCAGCGGCGGCTATGATCTGGGCATGGCAAACGCTATGCAATTGGTCGAAATCATTGACGACTATCCCTCCAGCCCGAACGCCTGGACCGTCACCGAAGCCAACCCGCAATCCGGCGGAGCCGTCACCCTCACGGCGTATGCCTATTGTTTGAAATCCAGCACGGCCATCAGCAATCACATTGCCTCTGGACTGTCGGGGACTGACGGCAAAGCAGTGGCGGCATGTCAGACCAACACCATCGTCACCGGCGGCGGCTTCAAGGGTGCCGGACAGATCGCTTCGTCATATCCCGTGCTGAACACCTGGCACACGGCCTTTGAGGCCGGCGTGGTTGCCCCTTCGCCGTATGCCGCATATGCGGTGTGCGTGCCCAGTGGCCTGACGGCGGCACCTTTCGCCAACGGCAGCGCCACGCTCGCCAACAACGCGACTGGCAGCGCCAACGTCACCTGCCCCAGCGGGCAGACGCTCACTGGCGGCGGATATGATAATGCCAATGGGGCGTCGCCCATCGTCACCAATCTTTCGCTCACTTCCGGCTCATTCACAGCGAAAGAGCTGAATCTATACGTTCCACCTGTGACCGGCCCCGGCGGCGCGCCGCCCACGCCTTCGCCGCTGCAACTGACGGCCTATGGCATGTGTGTCACGGCAGCATAATCATCTTTTCTTCGTGGGAAAACTCGTCACCAGATAGATGCCGCCGATGGACATGAAGATGAGCGCAGGTGCAAGGGCGGTCAAAAAGAACGCGACGTTGTGGGTGATGATGGCGAGCGCCGTGAAGATGACGAAAAGCGCCGCACCGGTCGCCAGAAACACGCGCCCCGCCATCTGAAACGCCCCGGCGTTGTGCGCGGGCGGGGGAGCGGCAGGAACCCCGCTCGTCCCCGTTTGATTGAGCGCGCTGGCGGCGATGCGTTCCGCCTGGGTGATGAAATAGATGCCCAGAATGACCGTGATGAGCAAAGCCGGCAGTGACGCCAGCACGAACCGGGGATTATGTTCGGCCAGCGACAACAGTCCAAAGATGAGGATATTCGCTACGCCGATGCACAGCGAAAGATAGCCGCCCAGGCGAATCTGCGGGGGTGTCTGGCGCATGCAAATGGTCTCCTGTGATATTTCCTTGCGTGATGCGCATCAGTCGCCGGCTTCGTTCTTGCCGTGCTGCGCATCGTCATGAGCGTGGCTGTGTCCTTTGGGCTGATAGCCTTCCGGCGCGGGGCCGGTGGGGCGCGGCTTGCGGCGATAGCCGATCAACTCTTGCACGCGGCGCAACTCTTCGATGACCGCGTCGCTGTTCCAACGGAAGTCGATGGGCGGCGGCGGGCCGACAGTATCTTCGGACTCTTTTTCGCCCAGCAGCAGCGCCAGCGAGGCGGCAACGGAGTTCGCCAGCGCCTCGTAATCATAGCCGCCTTCCAGCACAGCCACCAGCTTGCCCCCACAATACTCTTTCGCCCATTGGTTGACATATTGCGTCAGCAGCGTTTGCCCCGCGACATCCAACCGCACCTCTGCCAGCGGATCGCGCCAGTGGGTATCGAAACCCGCCGACAGCAGGATGATATCGGGCCGGAAGCGGTCGATGAACGGCATAAACACCTCGCGAAAGATGGCGTCATACAATTCCAATTCGGTTGCCGCAGGGACGGGCGCGTTGCACGTGGTAAACTTCGCTGCCCCCTCACCGATCTCGTCATAGCGCCCTGTGCCGGGATAAAACGGTGCCTGGTGGGTGGAGCAATACGCGACGGTGGGGTCGTCATAGAAGATGTGCTGCGTGCCGTTGCCGTGATGCACGTCGTAATCCACGATCAACACCTTGCCCAGGCCGTGTTTCTGCTGGGCATAGCGCGCGGCAACGGCGACATTGTTGAATAAGCAAAAACCCATTGCCTCATTCGCCTCGGCGTGATGCCCCGGCGGGCGCACCAGCGCGAAGGCGTTATCCGCCTCACCAGACATAACGGCGTCGATGCCCACCAGCGCCGCTCCGGCAGCATAGCGCGCCACTTCTGCTGACCGTTTGCTCACAAAGGTATCAGCATCAAGACAGGTGGGAAAATTCGGCCTGGCCTGCTCCGCTGCCGCATCGATGCTGGCGATATATGCGCGCCCATGCACGGTCGCCAGCTCATCATCCGTCGCCGGGCGCGGAGCCAAGCGCCGCAGATTGGGATGATCGAGCAAACCACGCGCTTGCAACAGTTGCATGATGGCGCGCAGCCGTCCGGCGCTTTCTGAGTGCCAGCTCGGCATCTCATGTTCCAGGAAAATATCGTCGTAGATGAATGCCGTCGTCATGGATGGAGATCTCCCCGTCCGGCCTGGCTGGATGTCGTCTGCCGTGACATCGTGTGCCGGGCATATTTCACGACATATCATATCACGCTCGCGCTGCTTCAGGCAGCAAACGCCCTGGAACTGTTGTACAATTGAAGCGTCGTTCGTTCTGAAAGCGAAGAAAGGATCGCCGCATGCAACCTGTGCCGGAGTCAACCACAGGATATGTCGATGTCGAGGGCGGCAAGCTCTATTACGAGGTCGCGGGAACGGGGCATCCGTTTGTGCTGATTCACGCGGGCGTGGCTGACCATCACATGTGGGATGATCAATTTCCCGTCTTTGCCCAGCGCTATCGCGTCATCCGTTATGATACGCGCGAATTTGGTCTGACCACTTCAGAGAATGTGTCGTATTCCAACCGGCAGGATCTGTACGACCTGCTGCGGCACCTGGGCGTGGAAAAGACCTATGTGATGGGCTGCTCGCGCGGCGGGCAGATCGCTGTCGATTTCACGCTGGAACATCCCGACATGGTGGACGCGCTCATCGTGGTCGGCGGCGGCATCAGCGGCCATGAAGAACCTGTGACCGAAGCCGAGATGGCAATGTTCCATGAGATGGAAGCCGCCTATGAGCGGAAAGATTACCCCACGCTGATCGACCTGGAATTGCGCATGTGGATCGACGGCCCCGGCCAGCCGGAAACGCGGGTCGCGCCACAGGTGCGCGAGAAAGCGCGGGCGATGATCACCAACAACTACATGCAGCACCAGTCGGAAACCCCTGCCTCGCGCCCGTTGACCCCCCCAGCGGATAAGCGCCTGGGCGAGATCCACGTGCCGGTGCTGGCGATTGTCGGCGATTTGGACGTGAGCGACACGCAAACGGCGATGGATTATCTGGCGCGGCAGGTACCTAACGGGAAAAAGGTGATCATGCCCGGCACCGCGCACCTGCCGAACATGGAGCAGCCCGAACCATTCACCCAGATCGTGCTGGATTTTTTGGGATCGCTTCCGGCCTAGTGTTGCCTATCGGTGGTGATCTCCACCTCGCCGGGTTCCACCCGCGCCAGCGACGCGCCAAGCGTCGCCATCACCTGCTACCGGTCAAAGCTGGCCCGCACACGTCCCGCAAAGTGCGGGTCCAGCGGAGTAAACTGGGTCATCACTGGCGCTCCTCAGAAACGTCTTTAGCCGCTTCCAGGCACACGACGCCCTCCGGCCCCACCAGCGCGTCGTGCAGCACGAACGGCGGCAGATCCAGCCGGTCGCCGGGGCGCAGGGTGACATGCCGCCCCAGTTCCAGCAAGCCGAACGTGATTTCTCCCTGCACGACATACAACACTTTGTGATAAGAATGCCGGTGCGGGCTATAGATGGTGCCGGAATCGTTCGCCCAACGATAGGGCGCGAGATCTTCCGCCTGGAAGCGCGCCCGAATCGCGCTTTCTGAGAGCGGCGTGTCGCTGGGCCAGGGCGTGACGGTGGGAGATGGGGACATTCAAGAGATCCTTTTACTTGCGAGTCGATCAAATTTCGGTCGGATTGGTTGTTGCACATCTCAATGGCTGTGTGTAACGTCAGGGAGAAGCGAGGCGAGTGGTCATGAGACGCATCATGGCCGGATGTACTCGTGCTTCGCTGCTCTCGGGCAATTCATCGTATTCCACTACGAGGCAGCGATTGATCGTCAACTAAGCGAATGTGCGTTCCACAATCCAGCGATGAGGAAGCGGAGCAACGCCGATGGGAATCGCAGGCGGCTCTTGCCCAGGTCCCACCCAAAAGCCAGTGAGTTCCGTCCACCAATGCTTCACGATCTCCATCGTCCAGCCGTCCAGCCAAAGACCTTGGTCGCCCATTTCACCGGCTTGCATCCCTGCCTTGCCTCCACCCAGAAGGGACGCAGACGCGGCAACTGCTGGAAGAGATCGCTAAGGAGCACAATCGCACCGCCGCGATCCTGGATATTGGCTGGATGCACGACCACACCTCGGACGACGCCTTGTGTGTCCACCGCGGTGTGCCGCTTGCGCCCCTTCACGTTCTTGCCACTGTCGTAGCCGCGCGCCCCCTTTTTGCGTCGTTTGCATCGACTGGCTATCGCTGATTGCGGCGCTGGAGGTGGCCTCTCGCCCCACCTGACGACGCGCGGCTTCGCGCAACGCCGTATGTCGCGTTTCCCGGCGTGCCGTTCTTGCGCCACTGGCGAACATAGGTTCACACCGTTGGCCAGGGCGGATACTCCTTGGGTATAGAGCGCCACTGGCAGCGGGTGCGCTGTTGAGAAAAGAGCGCGTTGAGGATCGCCCACATGTCCAGGCGGCGCGGGTAGCCGCCCAGCTTGGCTGGAGTTCGAGAACCGCTCACTCCTCATCGCTCAGGTCGCTGCGGTATACTCACTGGCTCATAGCTCATCGGGGATGCGAGGGAATCCCCTCGCATCCCTCTGATTCTACCACGTTTTCCCCACTTTACACACAGCCACTCATATGTTATAACAAACCAGTAAACCTTCAGCAAGGGGGCGCGGTGTATCATGGAATTAATCCCCATAAAACTTCAATTAGGATTTAGGGAACTCTGTGTTAGATTGCCTTTAAGGATAATTGACGAGATATTTTCTCGCGCTGGTTTAACTAAAGGGAATAAAACTGGTATCGGATTTGTTTCAGGGGAAAGAAGAGGGCTTGTCGAAGAATATTATTCGTCGATTAACTGGGGAAATCAAGATGATATAACCAAATTCATTAATGCAATTGAAATTAGTCTCGTTTTCTTCGAGGCCCCAGAAAGAGAAAGATTAAAAGAACTATGTGCTGAAGTAGGAATATATATTAACAATTCAGTTACTCTCGATTCTAAAAAATCAACTGATGGAATTCGAGGATCTAACATCAAGAATAAAAACATATTTGTAGTCCATGGGCGAAATCTAGCCTTGAAAGATTCATTGTTCGCATTCTTACGGTGTATTGATCTTGCTCCATTAGAGTGGAATACAATTGTTAAAGCCACTGGTAAACCAAGCCCATACATAGGGGAAATTCTGCAAAAGGGTTTTTCTATGGCACAAGCTATATTAGTCTTATTCAGTCCAGAAGATGAAGCAAGATTACAAGAGCGATTTAGAAACGAACATGAGCCTGAATATGAACGTAACCTCACACCTCAAGCTCGTCAAAATGTTATTTTTGAGGCTGGTATGGCAATGGGAATAGCTCCCGATAGGACCATTCTTGTTCAATGTGGCTCTCTTCGCCCATTTACTGATATCTCTGGAATTCATTTTGTTCATCTTGATAATACTGCGGTTAAACGGAAAGAGTTAGTTGATCGGCTTGTTAATGCCGGTTGTATGCCAAATACAGATGGTAGTGATTGGCTCAGTTCAAACTATTCTTTCGACTTCAACTCTTGAACCCCGGGTATTTCTGCCGTTTTCCGCGCTCTCAAAAGAATGTTCTAGTGTCAAAGCAGAACAAAGATACGAGAGTTGACAGTCCCTCACCAGCGTGCTAGAATTAGAACGAGAGTTCTAGGTGGTGAGAAGGAGAGCAGACACAATGGCAGAAGTCAGACCGCATTCCCCCTTCCCGCCGAATTGGCAGATTGGGCAGGATTTTGATCCTCATGACCATCTGATGCAGATCGAGTATTTCGACAAGCGAACGCAGAGAAAGGTCAAGTCAGACTATCTGAATGTGCAGAACCGGTTGATCTGGTTCATCCGCGATCAGCGCAACCTCATCACCGCCGGGCTGGCGCAAACGTCGTATGTGATTCAGACCGAACTGGTGGAACACGACCGCGAGGCAGGCTGGGCGCATTTCAAGACGTATGTGCGCGACGTGCTGGGCAACGAGGCGACGATGTATGGTTCGGAGTCGGTAAGCGACTTCCCCGATTACATCGAGAAGGCCAGCACGAAGTCGCTGGGCCGTGCTCTGTTGCTGCTGGGGTATGGCACCGCCTTCACCAGCGAGATCGACGAAGGCGAGCGCGTGGTGGACGCTCCCGTTCCGCGCCCGGCCTCTGTCGCGGCATCTCGCCCGGCACCTGCGCCTGCCACCCGCCCCGCTGCTGCGGCCAACACGGCCCCGCGCGCCACTGCACCGGCAGCGCGACCGGCTCCCGTCACCAGCAGCGCCGAGGCCCTGGCAACGGATCGACAGATCACCAGCATTCGTAAGCTGTGCGCGGCGCTGGGCCGGCCCGAACCGGATGTGGCCGACCTCACCTTCGCCGCCGCCCGCGACCTGCTGACGCAACTCAGCCAGGCCTATAGCGAGGCCCGCCAGGCCAGCTAGCATGACCGCCCCGAAGGGGGCTGAGCCGGGAGGCTAACCCCCGGTTCACTGTGCCGCATGGCCGCCTTTCCCTCACAGGAGGATTTCTCTCATGTCAACCACACGAACTGACGTCGGGCCGGATGTCGAGCGGCTGGAAGCGGCGATGCAACAGCGCTGGTATGCTCTGGCGCTGGCCGAGCAGCGCGGGCAAAGCGCGCACGTGCTCGAACGCCTGTTCGCCGCCTATATGAAGGCGTTGGAAGCGTATGTTGCCGCAAAGCGCCGGCAGACCGCTCCGGCAAAACAAGCTCGCGTCGCATAAACGTTTCCTGGTGCTCCCCGCCCTCGGTTGGCACCCTTTATCAACCGCCGGTATGCTCTGCGCTATCGATAGAGCCTCGGCCCGCTATCTTGTCTTACTGGCAATGCGTCCGCCCGTAGCCGATCAGCGATGGAGTCGCTGGCGAAGTACTCCTGCCATTTGGCGGGGGCGTCGTGGCTTTCGCCGCCGTGACGGGTGATGCGTGCGCGCACACGGCACAACACCGGTGTATTCACCGCGCTGCCGGCGATGATCACCTGCCCCTTCGAGAGCGCGGGCAGGTTGCGCAACAATTCGTGGCCGACACTTTCTATGGCGGTGGCAATGGTCTTTTGATCCAGTTCGTTGACAATGCGCATGATGCACTGCGTCTGGCACTGGCTCAGCACGTCGGCGTTCACCTTGCCGGGGCGCTGGCTGATCAGCCCCACACCCATGCCGAACTTGCGCCCCTCGGCCAGCACCGTCTTCAGCACGCGCGTTGAGATAGCCTCATCCCCAGCGGGCGCAAAGTGGTGCGCTTCTTCCAGCAAAATAAAGACGGGATAGGGCAGATATTTCTCGTCACCCTCATGCACCTTGCCGCGATCCGTCTCCATGCGGGCGTTATAGAGCCGGCGCAGGGTGGTGGCGACGATCACCTGCTGGTCGCGCTCGTCGATCTCGTTGATCTGCAACACCGTGCATTGCCCCGGCTTACACAATTCGCGCAATTCCAGGTGATGGGACGGACTGAACGTCATGTCGTTATCGAGCAGGCGCTGCTCGATCTTCCATTCCAGCGCGCCGATGGTGCCGGAATCATCACGCTCACCCTCGCCGCCTGCGCTGGCGCTCTCGCGGATGGCATCGATCAGATCTTGCGCGGACCAGTGGGGATTGCCCTTGCGCTTGTCCAGCATCCGCCGGAAGCCGCGCCCCAGCAGATAATGCTGCTTTTCGGTCATCTCCGGCAGCAGATAGCGCAGATCTGCCAGGGTCAGCGTGGAGAGGCGCACCTTCACCTGATCGTGCTTGAAAACGCGCGTTTCGGGACGATAGATCTCCATGCCATTCGGCGCGCACAAAGCGAATTCGTCGTGGTTGCGCAGTTCGGCCAGCGTGTCATATTCGCCATGCGGATCGATGATCAACACGGCGGCGCGGTTGTGGGCACGCATCAATTCCTCGATGATGACGCCCGCCAGATAGCTTTTGCCCGCGCCGGTGCTGGCGATGATGGCCAGGTGCGTGCTGACCATCTCTTTCACGTCGATGACGATGGGCACCGCGCCGGGGCCGCGCGTCAGCAGGTCCCCAATGTGCGCGCTCCCGATCGCGTTCATCTTGCGCTTGCTCAGCACCCGCGCCAGCATGTCATCATCTGCCAGATAAATCGGCCTGCCGGACTGCGGAGGAATCCAGGGGTTAATGAACGCGCCAAGCTGCTCATCATAATAGCCCATGATAGCGACGCGCACCTCGAAAAGATCGCTGGCGCTGCGGTCATAGCCGATCAGCGCGGCGATCTCGTCCGGCGGCACGCTCGGCTCCGCCAGGAACGTGTCGGGATATTGCTGCACGGCGTGGCGCTCGGTGATGCGCCCCAGCACGCGGCGCGGCTGCTTGCCCCCAGCGCGCAATTCATACCACACATACTCGCCGGTCTTGAGGATCTGCGCCTCATCCTGTGAGATGAACGTATATTCGTGAGGCGTCTCGCCCGGCCCTTTGGTAATGCCCACCGCTTGCAGCATATCACTACTCCTGGGAAGGACGAGACGCGAAGAGCGCGAAGTTAAAGAAAGAAGGGGCGCGAAGATAAGGCGTAGATTGTTTCTGAGCAATCTGCTGGCCATTGTGGCAGAATGGCTTCTTTTCAAAATCTTGGCGTCTCTTCGTTTGCTTCGTGTCCTTCGCGTCTCGTCTTTTTTACCCCGTTGTTTCGACCGAAAGTTTCCACGCCAGATTGCGCTGGACCACGCCCAGCAGGCGTTCGTGTTCCGGCAACAGGCGGCGCAGGCGATCCAGCACGTGCAGCGCGGCCTGTTGCAGCAAGGGAGAGCGCTCGCTGATCATCTGCGGCAGATACCCCATATGCAGGTAGGGCTTATCGCCGCCAGGGGCTGCGTGGTCGGCAAAGATATGGAAAGCGCGCACCCCGGCATCAGCCAGCGGAGCAACAACCGCGCCCAGTTCCAACGCCAGCGCGGGCACGCCGTGCACCACGCGCGAACCGGCGGCATCCATCGTACCCAACGCCAGAATTTTCAGCAGCGTGGCGCGCTCGGTGAGATAGTCGGGCGAGAAGACGGCGCGCTGTTCGTCGCTGGTGCTCAATCGGGGACCCAGCGCGCCGAACGCGGGATTGACCAGCACCGTGTCATAGATGACACCGATCAGCCGCTCGCCCGGCGCGACACCCTCCACCGCCGGCAGCGCCGTCTGCACGAACTGCCCGAAGGCGTAATCTTGCGGGCTGGGTGGCACGGCGATCTCGTGCGGCCCATACGCCTGGCACCAGTAATGGATATGCGAATCTGAGTTGACGATGACCCCGATGGGGTGCGTGCTGACAGCGACCATGAGCACAGTTCTCCTTATCGCCAGTATAGCCCCGCGAACATGCGGCGAGGGAGCGCGTAGGAGATTTGGGGATGGTGCCGCTGAATGCACGAGCAGGTCGCTCAGAAGATTTCCTGCTCCTCCCGACAAGAGCACACGAAACGCTCCATCGATCCAGCTGGGCCGGTTTATTCCTCAGGGAAGCGTTTGCATCTTGACAGGCGGCTGGGCCAGTGCCACAATGATAGCTGGCTATCATGCTTGAGCCATGCCAGCAACAGGGAGGAGCCAATGAAACCGCCGCATACCACAACCACTCCCGATTTCGCCACGCTGCTGACGCAATTACGCACGGCGCGCAATCTCTCGCAGGGGCAGCTCGCCAAAGCGGCCCGGCTCTCGCGCACCTATGTCTATCACCTCGAGCACCAGTTGCGCCAGGCTCCCTCGCCGCGCGCCGCCCGCGCCATCGCCCGCGCGCTGGAACTGCACGGCGAAGAGCGCCGCCAGTTCGCACAGGCTTTCGCCGACCTCACCGGCCAATTGCTGGAAGACGAGGTGGATGAAACCGCGTTTCTGGATCTCTATCGCCTGTCGAGCCTGCTGGTGGAAAACACCATCTTCCCCGCGCACAGCCTGGATCGCCAGTGGCGCATCGCTTCATGGAACAAACCGGCGCGCGATCTGTTTGAGGTGGACGAAGAGATGCTGGCACGCCACGAACATCACTTGATCCGCCTGGTGTACGATCCTGTGTATCGCAAGCGGTTCATGCCCTGGGAAGAACTGGCGCGACGGCTGACGGCGGATTTCAAATTTGCCACCAAAGGGCTGACGTTTCTGCCGGAATATCGCGAGTTGATGCGGGTGCTGAAACGCATGCCCGACTTTCGCCGCCTCAGCGAGACCAGCGAGGCCTATTCCGTGCCGCCGCCCTCGTTCGTCTTTCAGATGAAACATTCGCAGCTGGGCAATCTGGCGTTGCGCACGGCCATCAGCATCTTTTCCGGCAGCCCGGATTTCAGCATCGTGGTCTATCTGCCTGGCAATCAACAAACGTTGGATACCTTCAAGCAATGCGGCTGGCAGCAAACCGGAGATGAATAAACGGCTCTTGCGCTGATCAGATATACTGGAAGGCGTAGAACATTTCGAGCAGGAGAGGCGTTGCCCGGATGGAAGAAGAGGATATCAACCCGACGGTGAAGGTGCCGCGCATCAAACCTGCCCCGCCATCAGACCCCAATAGCGGTCACACCACGCCGCTGCCAGCGAGTGCGCCGGAAAATG
>JAJPKG010000091.1 GCA_021323815.1 Pseudomonadota bacterium | reverse complement strand
CGGATATGCTGCCGCCGGATCAATATTTGCGCGGCATCGACGTGCGCATCGTCGGCGACCGGCTGAGCGAGCGCATCGGCGAGCGCCTGGGCAAGCCGGTGAACGAGCGCATCGAAATCGACCTCTATCTGGTGGTGGATTACGGCGTGCGGCTCTCAGAGGTTGCCACCGAGGCCATTGAGCGCGTCAAGGCGGCGGTGGATACTGTGCTGGGCGTGCCGCGCGTGCAGGTGAATGTCATCATCCAGGGGTTGCGCGTCAGCGACGGCAGCGCGTGATGGCCCCACCCCCCGGCTCTCTCCCCATCCTGCGGAGAGCGAGGGCGGAGGTGGGAGCGATGCGACCGGGCATTGGCTGGCTTGTGAAATGCATTCCGACGTGGTATTATCGCGTTCGATAGCAGCGGGAGTCCGCCCGCCTTGATTCGACGCAGAAAGGACGAGGGTCTGTTGCGCCCCTCGAAATGACGTGAGCATGCCAATCTTCCGTTTCCGCCGCCAGAAACAGCGACAGGTAACGGTCTTTGACGGGCAGGATTATCGCAAAGCGATGCTTGCCGCTGCTGCCTGGCTTGATCAACACAAAGAGCAAATCAACAAGCTGAATGTGTTTCCCGTCCCCGACGGCGACACCGGCACGAACATGGCGGCGACGATGCGCTCCGCCACCAACGCCATTGCAGATCTGACCGACACCAACGTTTCGGTGGTCGCCAACAAGCTGTCAGAAGGAGCCATTCGCGGCGCGCGGGGCAATTCCGGTGTGATTCTTTCACAGATCTTGCGCGGCATCGCCGTCAGCCTGGATAAAAAAGCGACCTTCACCGCGCAAGAGTTCGCCGCCGCGTTGCAAAACGCCGCGCAGAATGCCTATCGCGCTGTCATCAAACCGGTGGAAGGCACCATCCTCACCGTCATCCGCGAAAGCGCCGAGGCCGCGAAAGCGGCAGCCGGTCGCGCCAACTGCGATCTCGTCGCGCTGATGCAAGAGGTCGTCACCAAAGCCCGCCAGACCGTCGCCAACACGCCCGAACTGCTGCCCCTGCTGAAACAGGCCGGTGTGGTGGATGCCGGCGGGCAAGGGCTGACGACGCTTTTCGAGGGCTTTTTGCGCTATACGCGTGGCGAGGCCACCAACGTCCCCGCCAGAACGGTAGAACTGGATTTGGAAGAAGTGCATCGTGGCGCGGTCTCGGTGGATGAAGAGTTCGGTTATGAAGTTGTCTTCCTGTTGCACGGCGAAAAGCTGGATCTGGAAAGCATCCGCAACACCATCGTCGAGATGGGCGGCGTCTCCACTGTCGTGGCCGGCGACGAGACGTTGATCAAGGTGCATACCCACACGCTGACCCCCGGCAAGATTCTAGATTACGGCGTCGGCCTGGGCAGCCTGGAAGATATCAACATCGAGAACTTGCAGGCGCAGAGCCTGCGCTACGCCGCTGCCAGCGCCGCCGAACGCGGCGTGGCCGACACCAGCACTGCCAAAGCGGGAGCCATCGCGCAGGGAGATCCCACCAGCCGCCGCCTGGCGCAACTGGTGCCGCCCGTCGGGGACGTGGCGACCGTCGCGGTCGTTTCCGGTCCCGGCTTCGAGCATGTCTTTGGCAGCCTGAACGTCAATGCCATTGTCAGCGGCGGGCAGACGATGAACCCCAGCACCCAGGAATTGTTGGATGCCGTCAACAGCGTTCCGGCCTCAAAGGTGATCTTGCTGCCCAACAACAGCAACATCATCATGAGCGCGCGCCAGGTGAAGGAACTGACGCAGAAGGATGTGCGCGTCATCCCCACGCGCTCCATGCCGCAGGGCATCGCGGCGCTGATGGCCTTCAACTTTGACCAGGACTTCGACACCAACGAACAGCACATGAACGCCGCCATCAACGCCATCGTGACGGGCGAGATCACCACCGCCGTGCGCGACGCAGAAATTGACGGCGTCACCGCCCGCACCGGCGACACCATCGGCCTGGTGAATGATGTGCTGGTGGCGTCGGGGACTGATCCCAAAGCGGTGCTACGCCAGACGCTGGAAAAGATGGGCGCGGGCGAGCGCGAGGTGATCACGCTCTATTATGGCGAGGGCGTCACCACCGCCGAGGCGCAAAAGACCGCGCAAGAGATTCAGGAATGGTTCCCCGAACCACAGGTTGAAGTGGTGGACGGGGGCCAGCCGCATTACACCTACGTCATCTCGGCTGAATAACCTAAAGGGAGGCGCACGGTGCCCATTCATCTCGTAGCCGACAGCACATCCGACATCGAGCAAGACCGCGCGGCGCAGGCGGGGGTAACGATCGTTCCCCTCACGGTCGATTTCGGCGGTCAAACCTACCTCGATGGCGTTGATCTCGACAACAAGACGTTTTATGCCAAGCTCGCCAGTTCGTCCGTCCTGCCCAAGACTTCGACGCCCAGCATCGAAGCGTTCCGCGAAGCGTATGAACAGGCCATCGAGAACGGCGCGACGGGCATCCTTTCGGTGCATATTTCCGGCGCGCTCAGCGGCACCATCAACACCGCCACGCTGGCGGCTCAGCAGCTGGCCGAAGATCGCGCGGCGCATGGCAAGCCGGAGGTGCCGATCAAGCTGGTGGATAGCCGCACGGTGAGCGCCGGTTTCGGATATCCCGTGCTGCTGGCGGCGCAGCGGGCCAAAGACGGCGCGTCGCTGGACGAGCTGGCGGCCTTCGTGCAGCACATCAGCGAGAGTTCCAAGACGCTCTTTCTGCTGGACACGCTGGAATATCTGCAAAAGGGCGGGCGCATCGGCGCGGCGCAGGCAGTGCTGGGGACGATGCTCAGCATCAAGCCGATTTTGGGCATTAAAGACGGGTTGGTGGTGCCGATTGAGCGCGTGCGCACGCGCAACAAGGCGCTGGCACGTGTGGGCGAACTGGTGCACGCCATTGGTCCCATCGAATATATGGCCCTCGCTTCGTCCGATGACGGCGCGGCTGCCGATCTGTTGGAAGTGGTGCGTCCCGTCTATGACGGCCACATCGAGATGTTCAAGCTGGGCGCGGTGGTCGGCACCCACGCAGGACCCCACGCTGCCGGCCTGTTCATCATGCCCAAAGAGTGAAGGTGAGATAAGGCGAATGCGCGGACGCTCCTATTGCGCCCGCGCATTCGTGTGTTTTGCCGGCTTTATGCCGCCTCATCGTCCGGCAGGTTCGCCACCATCGCTTCCACCGGCACGTCGCCGGGCAGCGTTTCCACGTGGGTGGCGTGCGCCTGTTCCATCAACTCGACGGCGTCGTGGGCATAGCGGTTGGGCGCGTGGACGGCCACCACCAGCCGGCGCTCGCTCAATGGCTGCGGCACGAAGCGCACCGGCTCTTTGACGAACGCGCCGGCGAACGAGCCGAAGGTGAAGCCTGCCAGCATGCCGATGCTGATGCCGGTGAAGATGCCCGCCACCACCGTGCCGGCACTGGCGGCATGACCGAGATGCCCGAAGACGCCGGCCCCCGCCAGCGCCCCGAAAAACGCTCCCACGACGATGCCGATGACGATGGCGGCTTGCGCCAGCAGATCCCAACTCAGCCCGCCGCTCCAAAACCATTGCATGAAGCCCTTTTTGGCTTTCACCGCTGTTTCCGTCGGGCCGACCTGATAGTTCTGCAATGCCTGCAACGCCGCTTCCATATCTTGCTGCGAACCGAACT